>JAGHUE010000098.1 GCA_018064985.1 Candidatus Colicola faecequi
AACCGGTGCTGGAGATCCGAAATCGTTTTACACGGAAAACTATCGCATGGCTCACATTCCTATACATTGCATGGGATATCGTGTTCCTGTATTTCTTTACAATCATAGATGATGGTAACTTCCCGTGGGGAGGACTCGCGTTATGCGTGCTGTTTGCGCCATATACCATCTACGACAATCGTTCGCGCGCCAAATCGAGCTATACGTTCCGTGCAGACCGGCTGCTGGTGAAGGAATATCGCCTGGGAAAACAGACCGCCAACCTCGATATCCCGCTGGAGCAATCACGGATCTGAGATATCGGTATATGTTTGCTGCCAACATGGAACAATGGCTGCTGCTGGAAGTGAACGGCCACAAGATGGAGCTGAAGACCTTCGGTTGCGCGGAGCAGATTGCGCAGGAGATCATCGCCCGGCAAAGGCGGATGGGAGCGCACGAATAAGCGATTTTCCGGTCGAACGTTTGCATATATGGTATAATTATTGTACCTTTGCAAGCAATAACGATAAAAAACCGATCAATATGAGACGATTTCTGCTTTGCATAGCCCTCGTGATGGGCTTCACGGCTGCCTCTATGGCGCAACGTTACGATTGGAAAGACAGGAGAAACAGCCTCTCCATTTCAGTAGGTTCGCCCTCTTTTCTCTCGGGCACTACGGGTTTCTTCAACTCGCTCTTCAGGGGCGGTGAAGACGAAGATACCCAGACGCATATCTACGGCACCTACGGCATTTATTACGGCTTCAACGCGACGAAATGGCTGCGTCTGGGCGTGAATGCCTTCTACAGCGGCTGGCGCATCGATGAGATAAAAGACGCCATCACCAAAACCGACCGGACGGATGAGATCGTGTTGCTGGCGAGAGTGGATTTCACCTATCTCAACCGCGAGCACGTACGCCTGTACAGCGGTCTGGGCATAGGCGCCGACCTCTCGACGCTCCGCAAATACAGCAACGGTTCGCTCATCGACGAGGAAGGCAACGGCAGTCTGGATCCTTATCTGGGTTGGTCGGTAACGCCCATCGGCGTGGAAGCCGGCGGCAAGCGACTGTATGGCCTCTTGGAAGTGAATATCGGCCACGCCGACCTGGTAAGAGCCGGTATAGGAGTGAGGATGTGACACCCCTCCTGCCCGATGGGCATCCTCCCCTCAAAGAGTGGAGGGAAGAAGCCCCTTTCCCCTACCCCTTTCTTTCTCGCAAGCTCGACGATCTGCTCACTTCGTTCGACTGTGCCCCAACTTGGGCAAGGGGAAGGATGGAGAAATAGAGTACTATTCCAATAAAATGCTGCTCTGAGAGGGGCGGCATTTATTGTGAAGGAGGGCGGCAGGACGGAAGAAATAAGAAAAAACGCATTTTTTGCGGAAAAATAACGGATTGTTGTAACATTTACGGGTGCCCGTTCGTTTGGGCCTACAGATGCATCTATTTTCATTACATAGCCTCCGCCGGGAGGAGAAACGCTTCGAGGAGCACTATATGCCCATGACGGGCGACCTCTTTGCATTGGCCTACCGGCTGCTGCAGGACGAAGAGGAAGCGCGGGACATCGTGCAGGACGTGCTCGGCAAGCTGTGGCAACTGAGGAGCGACCTGCCGCCCGAAGGGGCCGACAAGCCCTATTGCCTCACCATGGTGCGCAACCGATGCATCGACAGCCTCCGTCAGCAGCAGATCATCAAGCTGCAACGGCTGGAAACCGACGAAGATACGCCTTCGTTCCCCGAACCGGCAGCCGACGATCTCTACGCGGCCTTCGAAGCGCAAGACTACCTGGAATACCTTCTGAAAGAACTGCCGCCCCGAGCGCGGCAACTGGTGGAGCTCAGGCTGCGCGACGGCTTCTCCTTCAAGGAGATAGAGCTCCTCACCGGCATCAGCGAAGGCAACGCCCGGGTGATCCTCACGCGGACACTCCAACAACTCAGACAAGCACCCGAACAGACAAGACAACATGAACAAAAATGAAATCAAACAACGGCTCCTGGAAGCGGCTCTGACCGACGATATCCCTCAGACGCCCACTTTCCGCTATCCGCATAGCGTTCCCCGCCGGCTTCCGGGGTGGGTTGCCTACGGGGCTGCCGCGTGCCTGGCCGCTGCCATAGCCCTGCCGCTGTTGCTCAAGCAGCCGAAGCCCGAACTGACGGCCGAAACGCTCCTCCAGACCGACGACCCCACGCTCGAACTCGAATGCGCACTCGCCATGGTCAACCAACATTTTACCGAATCAGCCAATCTCATAGACATCATCCAATGAAACGGACATTTTTCATACTATTCGCCCTGTTGCCTATGCTGCTCTTTGCCGAAAACCCCACCTTCGGCAAATACGCGACCCGGCAAGACGTCAAATACGTGAGCATCTCCCATACGATGCTGAAGGCGATGAGCGCAAAGAAAACGGTAAGGGTAGGCAATATGTCGCTGACCGACATGCTCGAATATATCGACAACGTATTGATAATCAGCACGGCCGAACCGTCCGGCATGGCATCTGTACTGAGCGATCTGAAGACGCTTCAGGCCGACTCCGACTATATGCCGCTCCTGGAAAAAAACATCGGCGGGCAACGCGACCTCTCGCTCTACCGGGCGAGCGACGAGCAGGATGAGTTTGTGCTTTTCTCGCTGGCGAACGCCTATACCGTAGTAATAATAACCGGGCACTTCACCCCCGAACAATTTCAATCATTCTTCTTATGAAAAAAATACTTCTGACCCTTTCCCTCTTCGCCTTTTCCACCGCCCTGATGGCGCAAGATGATATCAACCTGCTCGACCTGGTTGTTGATACAACGACAACGACAACCACAACGACAACCACAACGACAACCACAACTGCCGAGCCATACGAGCCAATCGCTCCTGCTGACACCTATGATTGGCGCGCACATCGTCACAGCCTGTCGGTAAGCGCCGGCACTCCGAGCTTTGTTTCGATGGCTCTGGGCGGCTTTTCCGGCGTTTTCAATTCGTTTGAAGAGGGCGGCGGCCACACGGTCATCTACGGCAGCTACGGTCTTCATTACGGCTTCAACGCGCTCAAATGGCTGCGCGTAGGCGGCACGTTGCTCTACAACGGTTACAAGACCACCGAATACCAAAGCAACGGCCACGAGCACACCACTCACTTCGACGAGATCATCATCCTCGGCCGCGTGGATTTCACGTATCTCAATCGTCCGAAAGTACGTCTCTACAGCGGCTTGGGCGCAGGCATAGACCTCTCGATGGACCGGCACTTCTGCAACGGGGAAATCCAACCCAACGAGGACGGCGAGACCACCAACCTCATCCATCCCTTCCCGAGCTGGAACGTGACAGTCTTCGGAGCGGAGTTCGGCGGCGAACGCGTGTTCGGCCTCGCAGAACTCAACTGGGGCTTTGCCGACGTGCTGAGAGTAGGATTGGGAGTGAGGTTTTGAGAAAACCAGATAAACCAGATAAACTAGAAGAACCAGTAAAGAAAAAGCGCAACCATTGGCTGCGCTTTTTTTGTGTCAAATACCGGGGTAAATGGTATAATAATTGAAGAAAAAGAGGAGAAAAACTCCCCATATTGTAACAAAGCGCAGAGAAAATACGTTATATAGGTAGATGCCTCAGATTCTCAGCATATTTTCCGAACACGACCGGTTCATCCGCCGATACATGCCGATGAGCCGGGAGATGTACGCCATGGCCTTCCGTCTGCTGCAGCAGCCGGAGGAAGCGGAAGATGTGGTGCAGGATGTGATGCTGGCGCTGTACGAGCGTCGGCACTCGTTGCCCCCGGAAGCAAACGAGCTGCCATACGTGCTGGCTATGATAAGGAACCGATGTATCGACCGGCTCAGAACGCCACGGCCGGAGACGCTCGCACCACCGGGCGAGGAAGAGGGCTCCGGCTCGGAGCCCCTCACGCCTTCGCCCGAGGCGCAACTCGAAGCGCGTGACTACCTGGAGCACATCCTTGGAGGCTTGCCTCCGCGAGCGGCCGAAGTCATACGGCTCAGGCTGGTAGACGGACTTAGCTTCGAGGACATCGCCCGGCAGATGGGCATCACGGCGGGCAATGCCCGAGTGATCTTATCACGCACCCTACAGGAAATCAAACGTACCACCCCAAAGACCGACACACGATGACCGAGCAAGAGATTCAGCAACGGCTCCTGGAAGCCGCCCTTCTGGAAGACATAAGCTTTCCTGAAGGTTTGGAAGAGCGCCTCACGGCCGCTCTCATCCCCACTCGTCCGCATGCAGGAAAAAAGCTGGCAAAGGCAGGCGCAGCTGCTGCAGTTGCAGCGGCAATAGCATTGCCGGCAGCCATGGGAATCATGCGTCCGGCCCCGTCGTTTACCGACACGTGCCGGAACACGGCAGAAGCACAGGCAGAGCTGCAGTCGGCTCTCGCGGCCATCGGACCGCAGACCGGAGGTGGGGATTTGATGGAATTTGTAAATTAAACAATTTGTAATTTTAAAATGAGACAATGAGACGGATACCTATACTGATGATACTCATGCTGATATCGGCGATGCCGCTGGTGGCGCAGAACCAGCTGTACGGCAAGTATCAGAACTACCGCGATGTGCGGTATGTGTGCATCACGCAAACGATGCTGCAGGCTATGGAAGCAGAGCAGCCCGACGTACGGATCGACGGCCGTTCGCTCAGCCCCATCCGCAGCAAGATCAAGAACATCCTCATCATCCGGAGCGCCAACAAGCGAGGCCGCGAACAGATGGAGGACGACCTGAAGACGCTCCTGAAAGATAAGAGCTACGAGCTGATGATGGAGCAGAACAACGAAGGCAAACGGCTGTGCATGCTCTTCCGCAAAGGCAAGACTGACAATGAGTTCGTATTGCTGCAGAGCGACGACAAGGAGGCCATATTCATCGTACTGACCGGCCGTTTTACGGCGGCTGAGATCAACAAAATATTCTGATTATGAAGCGAATAACGACTATTTTATACATCATGCTGCTGAGCCTGGGGGCCTATGCGCAGCAGATCGACCTCCTGGATGTGCGTCCGGAAGACAACACTATTAAGGCGGCCAAACAATACTCCGACAGCGTGGAGAACAAGATCGAAACCATCACCCGATGGGGCAAAGGCGACGAGCGCTTCAGCTTCGCCACGATGCAGCTCGACCTGAGCCTCGGGCATCAGAAAGACCACCTGATGGGCGACGGCGAGTTCCGCAACTACGGCCTCGGACTCAGCTACACGCCGTTTCAGTTCAGCACCTGGAAAGCCCACCGGCCGTGCTTCTTCGGCGGCGGTATTACTCTGGGGCTTTACGGCATGATCCAGCCTGAAGACGGCTACGTCTACAGCACCTACGGCGAGGATAAGGAGATAGTGCATCCCGAGACGGGCGAGACGGTAATGGGTTCGGTATCAGTCATGTACGACCAGCGCTACTACAAACTGATAGCATGGCGAGCCAACTTCACGATAGGTCTGCCGTTGGCCTTCACGGCTAAGATCGGCAGCACGGGCGAGCATCAGGTGAGCTTGGGCGTAGAGCCCGAGATCGGCCTGGGCGCATGGGGCCCCTGGTGCGCCGAGTATCCGGACGTAGTCTTCTCCTGGACGTGGACGCTCCGCGCCATCATGCAATACCGATATAAGAACCTCTTCGTAAGTTTCCGCCCGGCCATCAGCGTGGAATCGTTCTCTTCGTATTGGGGCGACTACAGACTCCCGCACGCGAAGGTGGGCATTGGGTGGAATTTTTGAATTGGTAAATTTGTAAATTAGGAAATTTGAAAATGAAACAGAAATATATTCTACTGATAATCATAGGAGTTACGCTCCTGAACCTCTCGGCTGCAGCCCAATCGCATTGGACGTTGGCAGCCGGGCAGAACAACACCTTTCTCTACGGCGAGCAGCAGAGCTATCTGGGCGGTTTCCGCATGGGCTTCGACTACCGCTACGACTTCCGCAAAGGCAAAGGCGTCGGCATTGAGACCGGCCTCTATTACCGCTATGCGGGCAGAAAATACAAGGACGACATCTTCGGCGTTTACAACGTCTGGGATGGCGAATGGGAAATCAATGGCACACAAATAGTCAGCCAGGAGTTCCTCCATTGCGCTATCCATCAGAACAGCCTCATTCTGCCGCTGCACCTCACGTTCACGCACCTCTTCTATGAAGACTGGAGCATCACGGCTTTTGCCGGTATGGCGCTCCAATACGATACGCGCAGCTATGTGGGCAAATACAAACGGGCGCTCACTTACTACGGCGAGAGCCGGCTTACCGGCCGCCTTCATCCGATCAACAACATCATCGATTTCCCGATAGATTTCGGTCTGGGCTTTGCCTACAAGCACCTGCAGATGAAGCTCGGAGCCTCGGTGGGACCCACCAGCTTCGTCGGCTGCGTGCGATTCGACGGATCCGTTCCAACCCAAGAGGAAGCCGAAAACAACCCCGACAGGTATTTTTGGCCGGCAGAGCTCTATCTGACAGCAGGATACAGGTTCTGAGAGAGAATATCCAGTCACAAAAAAGCGCAACCATTGGCTGCGCTTTTTTTTGTGCGGAAAGAGGCGGGAATCAGAAATGATAGCCGACGGAGAGAGAGGTGTTGAGGTTGTAGAGAGCCTGGGCGTCGTAGTGAAGGCCGGCACGAGCAGTAACCGACCAGTTGCCTTTGCGGTACTGGGCGAAGAGATTGAGGCCAAGATGCACGTTCATACGGTTGGGCCAGGCGAGGTTATCGGGATCAACCAGCAACTGTGTAGGCATCGTGCAGAGATAGCCGAGACGCACTTCGGGTTCGAAACCGACAGTCCAGATGCCGCGTTCGGGATGGCGCGGGATGAAGGTCCAGGCCAAAGGCAGACGCATGAGTGCACCTACTTCGTAGTCGACCGCCCAAGCGGGATCTGTGGGCACATAATAGCCCTTCCACGAATGCTCATCCATCTGTTCCCAGACGCGCTTTTGGGTCACTTTCTCGGGCATGATATTGCTGTAGGCGCCAACGGTCCAACCGCCATGGAAGAACGCCCGCTTCCCCACAGGCAGACGGAACTGCCAGGGTGTGAGGGTCATAGCCACATCATAGGAG
>JAGHUE010000065.1 GCA_018064985.1 Candidatus Colicola faecequi
TACCGGAGATAACCGACGAGGTGAGACGGCCAACGGGCATCATCAGCCAATAGATAGCTGCGATAGAACCTGCGATAGCGGTTGCGTTGGGGATGTCAAGCGAGTTGAGATAGAAAATCATTTCGCCCGGGATACCTACCTCAACACCTACGTAGAAGAAGATAGCAATTACACCGAGGATAAGATGACGATAGCCGAGGGCTGCCTTTACCCTGCCGAAGATGTCGCCGCTCTCCTGCTCAGGCTCAATGAGGTTGGTGAAATAGATGATAACGAAAGAGCAAGCGAATACGGCCATTGCGATGTAGAGCAGCGGTGTAACGTCGGCCATGGAGGTCTCCTTGGTCACTTCACCGATGAGCACACCTGCGAGCATCGGGGTGAGGGTACCTGCGGTAGAGTTGAGCGAGCCGCCGATCTGAATGTACTGGTTGCCGCGATTGCCGCCACCGCCGAGGATGTTGAGCATCGGGTTGACAACGGTGTTGAGGATGCAGACGCAGAAGCCGCAGATGAAAGCACCCATCAGATAGATGAAGTAATTGAGATTCATCAGGCCGCCGAAGATCGGAGCGTCAGCACCTACCTTCGAGGAGAGGAACTGCACGCAGATACCTACGAAACCGAGCGCAAGACCAACGAGAACGGTCTTCTTGTAACCGATCTTGGTAATGAGCATACCGGCAGGAATACCCATGAAGAGGTAAGCTGCGAAGTTCATCATGTTGCCCATCATGCCGGCCCACTCATACTGGAACTTCCAGATGGTACCGAAAGGAGCTGCCATGTTCGTTACGAACGAAATCATGGCGAAGAGGAACATCATCGCGATAATGGCGACAATGACGCTTTTGTTGTTTTCGTTTTTCATAAAGAAAAAATTAAAAGGTTTGTATTGATTGAGTTTGTTTGTTGGTTGCCATTATTTGACCATCTGCGCACGGAGGAAAACGAGCATGCGATGGTAGAGATGGTTGTAGTTGGAGCGGCGACGGAGGAAATGGTTGTCGTCGGGATAAATCTGCATCTCGAACTGTTTGCCCTCACGCACGAGCGCCTCGACGTAGAGGAAAGCATTCTGCGCATGCACATTGTCGTCGGCCAGGCCGTGGACGATGAGCGCCCTACCCTGCAGATGACGGGCCAACTGCGGAAGCGCCGAATTCTCGTAGCCCTTCGGATTGAGCTCGGGGCGTTGCATATAGCGCTCGGTATACGCCGAATCGTAGAGGCGCCAATCGGTAACGGGCGCTACGGCTATGCCGCAGCGGAACGGACTGTTGCCGGCATTGTTGCCGAAGGAAGCACCGGCCGTAAGGCCCTGTTCCATCGAGCAGATCGACATCGACATGAGTGTCTGGAAGCCGCCGTAAGACCAACCCCAGATAGCGATGCGCGACTTATCTACATAAGGCTGCTCGCCGAGCCACAGCGCTGCTGCCACCTGGTCTTCAGCCTCCAAGAGGCCGAGCTTCGAATAGGTAGCGCCGCGGAAAGCACGACCGCGGGCATCCGTGCCCCGACCGTCGACGCAGACGCAGATGAAGCCTTCCTGCGCGGCGAGGTATTCCTCCCAATCGATGCGCCAGCGGTTGAGCACCTGCTGCGAAGCGGGGCCGCTGTACTGCATCATCAGCACGGGATATTGCCTTCCTTCGGAGAAATCGTTCGGACGGAGCATCCACCCGTTGAGCGTATCGCCGCGGGGAGTGACGAACGAGAAGAACTCTTTCACGGGCAGGCCGGCAGCCTTCGCACGTTCGGCCACCGCATTGTTGTTCTTCAGTTCGCGGAGTTTCTTGCCCTCGCGGTTGCAGAGCGTGTAGCGGTTGGGCGTTCTGACCGACTGGAAAGCGTCGGTAAAATAAGCCAGATTGGCCGAGAAGACGGCATTGTGGACGCCCTCCTCGGGGGTAAGCGCCTTGACCGTGCCTTTCTTCACGTTGAGCTGATAGACGTAGCGCGTCATCGGGTTCTTGTCGGCAGCCTGATAATAGAGCATGCCGGCAGCTTCGTCGTAACCGTAAAGGGCGGTGACGTCGAAATTGCCCTTGGTGAGCAGACTCTGGCGCATGCCCTGAGCGCTGTATTTGTATACGTGGCGATAGCCGTCTTCTTCGGAAACGACGAGGATGCTGTTGTCGGAGAGCCACTGCCACTCGTCGAAGCAACTGTAGTCGACGAAGTATTTCTTGCTCTCCTCTGCATAGAGGCGACGGCTGAGCGTCGATTTCGGATTACCGAGAAAAACCTCCATCTTGTTCTGATTACGGTTCATGCGGAGAACCACCACCTCGCCGGTAGGCACATCGGGCGTGGCGTTGGTCCAGCGGATACGCGGGATGTATGAATCGCGCTGCTCGGGCAGCTGGATAGTCTTGATGGACTTGTAATACGTGTCGTACACGCAAACGGAAGCCACGGCGTTGTTGTCGCCGGCTTTGGGGTAATGCAGCTCACGAACGGCCGGATAATGAAGCCCTTCACCCTCTTCGCTCAGGTATTCCACCCAGCTGAACGACGGCACTTCGCGTTCGTCGAGGCGAACGAAAGCCAGTTGCTTCGAGTCGGGCGAGAACTGATAAAGGGCCGTGGTAGCGAACTCCTCCTCGTAGAGCCAGTCGGTAGCGCCGCAGAAGATCTTGTCGGCCACGCCGTCTTTCGTAACGGCCACTTCCGTGCCGTACACCACCTTGTGGATATAGAGATTGTTCTCGCGCACGAAAGCGATATATTCGCCGTTGGGCGAGAAAACGGGTTCGCGCACAGGCATCGTGTCGGACAGCACCTTCAGTTCACCGCGCTTGCGGTCGTAGAGGTAATAGTCGGCCGTAAAGCTGTGACGGAAGATCTGCTTCGAATGGTTGTAGACGAGCAGATAGCGGTCGGACGGAGAGAGCACGAAGCCGTCTACCGCATCGATCTTCAGTTTGCCCGTTCGGTTGATATCGAAGAGCGTATCGGTAACAGCGCCGGTCTTGTAGGAATAGGCGTATACGTTGCCGTTGACCAATGCCGCATAGCGTTCGCCATCGGACATCGGGGTTGTCTCTTCGAGAGGCTGCGCCTTGAACTTGCCCGCCGTAATGTCGTCGAGCAAGTCGGCATGCGCCAGAAGCGGAAGCAGCAGGCAAGCTGCGAGTATGAGTTTTTTCATAAATTCAACTTTTATTTTGGAGAATCCTAGAAATTCTAGTTGATCTAGATGATCTAGCTTTTTATCGGCGAGCCTGCTTGCTCTGCTGCTTTACCTGCTCACGCATGCGAGCTTCCTGCTCTTTCTGCATCTTCTCAAGACGCTCCATGAAAGCAGACTTCTTCTGAACTTTCTTGCCCTTCTTTGCCTGCGCCTTTTCCATATCGGCAAGCACGCGCTTGTCGTTGAGCGTCCAGCGGAAGATATACGTCTGAACGATGGTCATCAGGAGCGAGATAAAGTAGTAGTAAGACAAACCGGCTGCGTAGTCGTTGAAGATGAAGAAGAACATTACCGGCATACCGTACATCATGTATTTCATCACCTTCATGTTAGGATCGTTGCCGCCTGCCTGGCTCTGCATGTTGAGGTAGGTGTAAACGATATTCGTAACGGTCATGAGGATACAGAAGAGCGAGATATGGTTGCCGATCAGCGGGATATCATGGCTCCACGTGATGATGGCGTCATATGCCGAGAGGTCGTCGGCCCAGAGGAACGACTGGCCGCGGAGCTCGATAGCCGTAGGGAAGAACCAGAACATAGCCATCACGATAGGCATCTGGAAGAGCATCGGGAGGCAACCCGACATCGGGCTTACGCCTGCCTTGCTGTAGAGCGCCATCGTTGCCTGCTGACGCTCCTGCATCTTCTCTGCAGGATACTTGGCGTTGATTTCGTCGAGCTGCGGCTTCAGCACGCGCATCTTGGCGCTCGACTGATAGCTCTTGAACGTGAACGGAAGAATGATGAGCTTGATCACGAGGGTCATCAGGAAGATCACCCAACCGATAGCGAGGCCCCAACCGGAGAAGAGGTCGAACATCGGGATAACGAGAATACGGACAATCCAGGCCACGATCTCCCAACCCAGCGGAACAAGGTTGTGCAGGCGAAGTTCTTCATAGCGCTGCTTGCCCTTGTCGTATGCTTTGAGAGTGTGATATTTGTTCGGACCGAGATACATGCGGAAGCTCGTAGGCACCTTGCCCGAGGGGTCGAACTGCACGGCAGTAGTGGTGTTGTACTCCTTCATGTAGCCCGAGTTCTTCTGCATCGGCTGAGAAGCCACATCGGTAGAAGTGAAAGCCGAGTCGGCAATCATCACGGTAGAGAAGAACTGGTCTTTGTAAGCAATCCAACGGATCTTACCGCTTTCTTTCTCGCGGTCGGCCTTGCTCTCGGAAAGCTTCTCCATGTCGCGGTTGACGAACATATACTGAAGCTGCGCATAGCGTTCCTCGAACTTACGGCCGCGCTCCTGCTGGGGAACGAGCTGATGCCACTGCATCTCAATCGAATTGGCGTTCTGCGCCAGCACATTCTGCATGCCGTGGCACTCGATGCGGAAACCGATCATGTAGTCGTTCTGCGGAACAACATATACGAAATCGAGGTATGCCCCGTCCTCAGCATTGAGGCGCACACGGAGCGTCTGATTACCTTCCTCGTCGGTCTCGACAGCCTGTGCTGCGAAATACAGGTTGGCCGTATTGAGTACGCGGTTGTTGGCCGTAACGAGCGTAAAGCCGAGGTCGTACTCCTCGCCGCGGAAAAGGCGGAGCAGGTTTACGCTGTCGCCATACGCTTTATAATCTTTGAGCTCTGCGCAATGAAGCACACCGCCCTTGGGGCTGAAAGTCAGTCGGAGAAGATTGTTCTCCACTACCGGCATCTCCTCTGCAACGGCCATGGCCGCACCTGCAAAAGCGCCATACTGAGCAGCTGCCTGCTCCATGAGCTGAGCAGAATCAAGCGCAACGGCATCTTGCTGCATAGCCTCGAGCGCTTTCTGCGCTTCGGCTGCCTCCATTTTCTGCTGCTCCACAAGCGCAATCGAATCGCGCACATGCTGACGGCGGGCCAGCTCCTCTTTTGAGGGACGGTTAAACCAACTGAATCCAATTAAAATTGCGGCTATAAGTCCTAAGCCGATCCATGAGTTTTTATCCATTTCTTTTTGTCGATTATTATTTTCGGTTTCACGGATGCGTATGCCCTCTTGCACACTCAAATATGCATGCGCTGCACGCATACGCACAAATTACGACGCAAAATTACGAAAAATTTCTGACTCTTCCAAAACTTTCCGCAATTTTCTCATCATTTGTCATACAAAAAATGCGCCAACCCACGGTCAGCGCATCTTTTTCTCATTTTTCAGCCGTTTTACCCAAGCCTTTCCGCCGGAGCCATACCGGAGTGCGCGGACGCACTTTCATGAGACTTTTATCGGTACTACATTGGTACTACATTGGTACTACATTGGTACTACATTGGTACTACATTGGTACTACATTGGTACTAC
>JAGHUE010000032.1 GCA_018064985.1 Candidatus Colicola faecequi
GATGGATGCGAAGTGATCTCGTCGGGATTCGAACCCGAGACCCACAGCTTAGAAGGCTGTTGCTCTATCCAGCTGAGCTACGAGACCCCGCATCATGGACGCATGCCGCAGATTGGCCTTTTCTTATGAAAAGAGCCGAAAAATGAGGACACACGGCCATAAATCAGTGCAAAAGTACTACTTTTTTTCGGTTTTACCAAATTTTTCGTAGAAAGATTTGCATATTCGGGGAAATTATGCTAATTTTGCATCGTATTTTAGTTTCGGGTACTATGCAGTTATGCGAAGCATATCGCTCCCCCGAGCTTTCCAGCACAAAATCCGGGACGAGCGGAGACGAGTTCTCCGGAATCCCCTTAACCAATAAAAACAACATATGAGACAGCTAAAGATTACCAAGTCTATCACCAACCGCGAAAGCGCATCGCTCGACAAGTACCTTCAGGAAATCGGTCGCGAAGAGCTTATCTCGGTGGAAGAAGAAGTAGAATTGGCTGGACGAATCAGGAATGGCGACCGAGCCGCGCTCGAGAAACTGACAAAAGCCAACCTGCGATTCGTGGTTTCCGTGGCAAAACAGTATCAGAATCAGGGCCTCAGCCTTCCCGACCTTATCAACGAAGGCAACCTCGGCCTGATTAAAGCCGCAGAGAAATTCGACGAAACGCGCGGTTTCAAGTTTATCTCCTACGCAGTGTGGTGGATCCGCCAGAGCATTCTCCAGGCGCTCGCAGAGCAGAGCCGTATCGTACGCTTGCCTCTCAATCAGGTAGGTTCACTCAACAAGATCAACAAGGCGTTCTCCCGCTTCGAGCAGGAAAATGAACGCAAGCCGTCGGCAGAAGAATTGGCAAACGAGTTGGGCCTGGATGTGGAGAAGGTAGCAGATACGCTGAAGATGTCGGGTCGCCACGTGAGTGTAGACGCTCCGTTCGTAGAGGGCGAAGACAACTCGCTGCTGGACGTGATGCCGAACGATGATTCGCCAAACGCCGACCGCGGCTTGATCAATGAATCGCTCTCGAAAGAGATCGACCGTGCGCTGGCAACGCTCACCCCGCGTGAGGCCGAGATTATCCGCAAGTTCTTCGGCATCGGTGTGCCGGAAAAAACGCTCGAGGAGATCGGCGAGGAATTCCACCTGACCCGTGAGCGCGTCCGCCAGATCAAGGAGAAAGCCATCCGCCGGCTCAAGACCTCGAGCCGCTCGAAGGTGCTGAAAACCTATCTGGGTTGACACTTCTTTTTTACATACAAGGTTTCTGATAAGGGCTTCCCCGAAGAGGGGAGGCTCTTTTTTTGCGCGTTTATTTTCCAAAAAAGGAAAATAATTTGGCCATATCAGAAAAAAAGCGTACCTTTGCGGAGTAATATGCCCGCATGCGTGCATTTGCAGCGCTTCGCGCGCGGGCTCGCGAAAACGAACAACACTATGCCAAGCAAGCAAAAAATAATAAACGACCCCGTCTTCGGCTTTGTGCGCATCAACGACGACATGCTCTTCGACATCCTGGAGCATCCGCTGGTGCAGCGCCTCGGCCGCATCAAGCAGTTGGGCGTTTCTAACTTTGTCTATCCTGGAGCGGTACATACGCGTCTGCTCCACTCGATAGGCGCCATGCACCTGATGCACGAGGCCATTCACAACCTCCGCGAGAAGGGCATCGACATCTCGCGCTCGGAGGAGATATCGAGCATGGCGGCCATCCTGCTGCACGACGTGGGTCACGGCCCCTTCAGCCACGTACTGGAGAACACGCTCGTAAGCGGCATCACCCACGAAGACATCTCGCTGCTGATGATGCAGCGCATCAACCTGGACATCACACAAAGTGAGCAGATGAACCTGCAGGGCGAGATAGAGCGCCCGCTGGATGAAGCGATAGCCATCTTTCAGGACCGCTATCCGCGCCATTTCCTGCATCAGCTCATATCCTCGCAGCTCGACGTGGACCGCATGGACTACCTCTGCCGCGACTCGTTTTTCTGCGGCGTAGCGGAAGGCAGCATCGCCTCGCAGCGCATCCTGAAGATGCTCAACGTGCAGGACGACCGCCTCGTGATTGATCACAAAGGCATCTACAGCGCGGAGAAATTCGTGGTAGCCCGACGGTTGATGTACTGGCAGGTGTACCTGCATAAAACGTCGGTAGCCGCCGAGCAGCTGCTCATCAGCATCCTCCGCCGAGCCAAAGAGCTGGCCGTTCAAGGGAAGGACGTTTTCGGCACCCCCGCCCTCCGCTTTTTCCTCTACAACAACGTGACCGGCGCGGATTTTACGGTCGACTCGGAAGCTTTCCGCCACTACGCACACCTCGATGATACCGATATCCACAGCGCGATGAAAGTGTGGGCCGATTCGGATGACGTGATCCTCTCCACCCTCAGCCGCGCATATACCGACCGTCAGCTCTTCAAGGGCCGCGAACTGCAGGAGCCGCTCTCCGAAGCCGAACGCCAACAGCTCCGCGAGCAATATGCCGAGCGCTTCGGCATAAGCCTGCAGGAGGCCGAGCATTTCTTCTCGGAGCACGTGATCCAGAGCCGCGCTTACTCGGCCAGCGACGACTCCATAGACATCCTCTACCCCGACGGCTCCATCCGCAACATCGCCGATGCGTCGGACATGTGGAACCTCAAAGAACTCACAACCAAAGTTCAGCACGATTACCTATACTATTTCAAATGACTTTTACCGCACAGCAAATAGCCGCCGCAGTAGGCGGACAGATAATTGGCAATGCCGAGGCTTGCGCATCGGACGTGAGTCCCATCGAGAAAGCGCTCCCCGGCACCCTCTGCTTCGTGGGCGACGAGAAGTATCTCCCGTATCTCGAGGCCACCGAGGCTTCGATCGTATTGCTCTCGAGCCATATTGCTTTTGAAGGCGAAACTCGCGCCACCCTTATTCGCGTAGAGAACGCCCGCGGAGCCATGGCCGCCCTGCTGCAGATGGTGCAGGAGGTGATGTGCCCGAAGAAACGGGGCATCGAGCAGCCGTGCTTCATCGCCGAGGGCGTGGAGATTCCGGAGGATACTTACGTAGGTGCTTTCGCTTATATCGGCAAGGGCGCCAGAATCGGTCGCGGGGCACAGATCTATCCGCAGACCTACGTGGGCGACAACGCGAAGATAGGCGATGACACCGTGATTTATGCAGGCGCAAAAGTCTATTACAACTGCGTAATCGGTAAGCGCTGCATCATCCATAGCGGAGCCGTGATAGGCGCCGACGGCTTCGGCTTCGAGCCCGACGGCGAGGGCGTTCTCCAGAAAGTGCCGCAGATAGGCAACGTGGTGATAGGCGATGACATCGAAGTGGGCGCCAACACTACCATTGACCGCGCCATGATGGGCAGCACCACCGTAGGCAACGGATCGAAGATCGACAACCTCGTGCAGCTCGGCCACAACGTACAGATAGGCGAGCGGACGATGCTCTGCGCACACGTAGGCATCGCCGGTAGCACAACGGTAGGCAACCGGTGCATCCTGGCCGGACAGGTTGGCGTAGCAGGCCATATCTCCATCACGGACAATGTGATTGTGGGCGCGCAGGCCGGCATAGCCGGAAGCATCCGCAAGGAAGGCATGTATCAGGGCAGCCCCGCCGTAGATGCCATGCTCTTCCGCCGCATATCGTCGGTATGGAAGAACCTGCCGGAGATGCAGCGAATCGTGTATCGGTTGGAGAAGGGGAAGTAACGAGTACGGACTGCTTCGCTGAAGGAACAAGGAACAAGAACAATGAAACAACAGACTCTGAAAAATAGCTTCACCCTCGAGGGTAAAGGCCTCCACACGGGCCTTCATATCCGTGCGACCTTCTGCCCCGCAGCGGAGAATACAGGCATCCGTATCTGCCGCACGGACCTGCCGGGCAAGCCGTGCCACAATGCATTGGCTCGCTACGTGAGCGCCACCGAACGCGGCACCGTGCTCTCGTGCGGAGAGTGGAAAGTGAGCACCGTGGAACACGCCCTCTCGGCCCTCTACGCCATGGGCGTCAGCAACTGCCTCATAGAGCTAGATGCACCCGAGATGCCTATCCTCGACGGATCGGCCAAGCCGTTCGTAGACGCCATCCTCGAGGCCGGCATCGAAGAACAGGCATACGAAGCACCGTGCTTCCTCGTTGACAGACGCATGGAATATACGGCTGCATCGGGCAGTACCTACGTGCTCGAGCCGGCGGAAGAATCGCAATATGCCGTAGAGATCTCATTCCCCGGCCAGCTTCTGCACGACCAGAAAGCCGAACTGCTCCACCTGAGCGACTATGCCGATGAGATAGCGTTCAACCGCACTTTCTGCTTCGTTCGCGAGATTGCTTACCTCATGCAGCGGGGGCTCATCAAGGGCGGCGACCTCGAGAACGCACTCGTGATATATGAGCAACCCATTCCGCAGGAGGCGATGGACCAGCTGACCGATGCTCTCGGTCAACCGCGCCTGGATGCCGGCAAACTCGGCTACCTCTCACCCCTCCATTTCGAGAACGAGCCCGCACGTCATAAGCTGCTCGACCTGATAGGCGACTTCGCCCTTCTCGGCTGCCGCATCCAAGGCAAGATAACGGCTACCAAACCCGGCCACGGCGGCAATACCGAGTGCGCACATTCGCTCCACGAGGCTATCGGTTGCCCATACAACCCCATCTGACAGAAAACCAATTCAACTATATGATTCATCCTCTCGCATGCGTCCATCCGGGCGCCAAGATCGACGAAACGGCCATCATCGGTCCGTTCGTTTACATTGAAGACAACGTAGAAATCGGAGCAGGCACCGAGGTGATGGCCAATGCCTCCGTGATGTGGGGCAGCCGCATCGGCCGGGATTGCAAGATCTTCCCGTCGGCCGTAGTGGGCGCCATCCCGCAGGACCTCAAGTTCAAGGGCGAAGAGACGCTCGCCATCATCGGCGACCGCACCGTCCTCCGCGAGTGCGCCACTGTGCATCGCGGCACCGCCTCGAAAGGCAAGACCGTAGTGGGCAACGACTGCCTGATCATGGCCTATTGCCACGTGGCACACGACTGCCTGCTGCACGACCATATCATCATGTCGAACGCCGTGCAGCTGGCCGGCGAAGTGGAAGTAGACGACTACGCCATCATCGGCGGCGGCAGCCTCGTGCATCAGTTTACCCACATCGGCGCACACATCATGCTGCAGGGCGGCACCAAGGTGACGAAAGACGTTCCGCCTTACGCTATCGCAGCACGCGAACCGATGCAATACTGCGGCATCAACTCCGTTGGACTCAACCGCCGCGGCTTCACCCGCGAGCAGATAGAGGCCATCCAGGACACCTACCGCATCATCTACAGCCCGCTTTACAACGTATCTCAGGCAATAGAGCACGCAGAGCAGGAACTTCCGCAAAGCCCCGAGCGCGACCTCATTCTCGACTTTGTAAGAAAGAGCACGAGAGGCATCGTTCGCGGAGCAATGGCTTGATAATTAACAGATCACACAACATATTAAAACGTTTTATTTTATGAATTTCATTGAAGAGATTGTAGAAAAAGACTTGCAGGAAGGAGTAAACGACAGCCGAATTCAGACGCGTTTCCCGCCCGAACCGAACGGTTATCTCCACATCGGTCACGTAAAGGCCATCTGCATGGACTTCGGCATCGCCGAGAAATACAACGGCGTTTGCAACCTGCGTTTTGATGACACCAACCCCGTAAAGGAAGACACCGAGTATGTAGACAGCATCACGGCCGACATCGCATGGCTGGGCTTCAAGTGGGGCCAAATCTACTACGCTTCCGATTATTTCGACAAACTCTACGACCTGGCCATCCGCATGATTAAGGCCGGCAAGGCTTACGTGGACGAGCAGACCGCTGAGGAGATTGCCGCTCAGAAGGGCACTCCTACCGAACCGGGCATCAACTCGCCTTACCGTGACCGTCCGATCGAAGAGAACCTCCGCCTCTTCCAGCAGATGCAGAACGGCGAGATAGAAGACGGCAAGATGATCCTCCGCGCCAAGATCGACATGGCCAATCCGAACATGCACTTCCGCGACCCGATCATGTATCGCATCATCACTACTCACCCGCACCACCGTACGGGCCGCAAGTGGAACGTATACCCGATGTATGACTTCGCTCACGGCCAGTCGGACTACTTCGAGGGCGTAACGCACTCTATCTGCACCCTCGAGTTCACCGTTCACCGTCCGCTTTATGACTACTTCATCGACGAGATGCTCAAGGTATCGACCAACGAAGACTGGCAGACCCCGAGCAACAGCCGTCCTCACCAGTATGAGTTCAACCGCCTGAACATCACCTATACCGTAATGAGCAAGCGCAAGATGCTCCAGCTCGTGAAGGAAGGCCTCGTAGCCGGTTGGGACGACCCGCGTATGCCGACCGTATGCGGCCTTCGCCGCCGCGGCTACACTCCGTCGGCCATCCGTAAGTTCATCGACACCATCGGTTACACCAAGGTAGAAGGCATGATCGACTACACCTGGCTCGAAAACGCTATTCGCGAAGACCAGAAAGAGCAGGCTCCGCGCGTTTGCGCTATCTTCGACCCGATCAAGCTTGTGCTCGACAACTATGAGGGCGAGGAGACCATCGTTGCTCAGAACATCGACGGTGTAGAGGAGCTCGGCACCCGCGAGATGCCGTTTGCCAAGGAACTCTGGATCGAGCGCCAGGACTTCCAGGAACAGGGCGACAAGAACTTCTTCCGCCTCAGCCCGATGGGCCGCGAAGTGCGCCTGAAGAACGCTTATATCATCCAAGCTACCTCTTGCGAGAAAGACGCTGAGGGCAATATCACCACCGTTCACGCTACCGTAGACCTCAACTCGAAGTCGGGCACCGAAGGCGGCAACCGCAAGACCAAAGCAACCATCAACTGGGTGGAATGCAAGTCGGCAGTAGACGCAGAGGTTCGCCTCTACGACCGCCTCTTCGCATGCGAGAACCCGTCGGCCGAGGAAGGCGACTTCCGTGAACTGCTCAACCCGGACAGCCTCAAAGTAGTAACTTGCAAGGTAGAAGCAGCCCTCCGCAAGGAAATGCACGCTCCCGTCATCACTG
>JAGHUE010000001.1 GCA_018064985.1 Candidatus Colicola faecequi
TCGTCGGCCTCGAATCCCGGCACTTCCAGCACAGGAATACGCATCGCTTTCAGGATATCCTTGATGATAGGCACCGCCTTGCGGATATCCTCCGGGGTCTCGTCGCGCTGTGCTTTATACTGCTCATAGGCCTCGTGGCGGAACGTGCCGCCCTTCGGGTCGAAAGCCACACCCAGATGCGTAGGATGCACCTTCTTCTTCAAATCTTCGAGCGTTGTGCAGAAGCCGAACACACCCGACATATTCTCACCCTTCGAATTGATTCGAGGGTTGGTGATAAAGGCGTAATATGCGCGAAAAATCATCGCATACGCATCTATGAGCAGCAATTTCTTCATTTTGTCGATTTCTTGTTTCTGTTCACTACCCTGCTCTCCGCGGTTCAGGCCATCCGGCCGGAATGGTCATGCTGCGAAGCTTTGCACGGTTGTGCAAAGATAACATTTTTTTTTTGAATATGCAAGAATTTGCCCGTTTCTTTTTGCTATATCAAAAAATATTGCTAATTTTGCGTAATAAAAACAGAGCCTTATGGAAGTGCGCATAGAAGAATCCTGGAAGAAGGTGCTCCAACCGGAGTTTGACAAGCCCTATTTCGAACTGCTCACGCAGTTTGTCCGTCAACAGTATCAGACCACGCAGGTTTTTCCGCCTGCCGGCCTCATCTTCAATGCCTTCGACAGTTGCCCTTTCTCCGATGTCCGCGTAGTGATTATCGGTCAGGATCCGTATCACGAACCCGGCCAGGCAATGGGGCTCTCGTTCAGCGTGCTGGAAGGCATTCAGGTGCCGCCTTCGCTCGTGAACATATATAAGGAGATCAGCCGCGAAGCGGCAGCCGGGCTTCTGCCGACCGACAGCCTCTCCACCCAACGCCTGCCCAACGGCTTCATGAGCGGAGATCTCCGTCCGTGGGCCAAACAGGGAGTGCTCCTGCTGAATGCAACCCTCACGGTAGAAGCGCACAAAGCCGGCAGCCATCAGAACAAAGGATGGGAAGAACTGACCGATGCCGCCATCCGCGCGCTCAACGAAGGCCGAGAGCATCTCGTCTTCATGCTCTGGGGCAGTTATGCGCAACGCAAAGGCGCAATCATCGACCGCAGAAAGCACCTCGTACTCCAGACCTCCCACCCATCTCCTCTTTCCGTTTATCGGGGCTTCGACGGTTGCGGGCATTTTGCAGAAGCCAACCGCTACCTCGTTCAGCAGGGTCTCCCGCCCATCCGATGGTGAGCATCTCTGCCATTCATCCATTGTAAAGCCGTCACCCCGCACTCTTTTTTATGCAGTTTTGCAGATTTGCAGAACTGCATAACTTTGTGTCTTGCACGATATCAGCCCCATCGGCAGAAACGAAAAAGCGACTCCGGCGCAATGCCGGAATCGCTTTCATTATTTTTTGAATGGTAAGAGTTTTTTTTTCGATCAGTCTACAACGAGCATCGCATCGCCGTAATCGCCGAAGCGATAGCCTTCCTTTACGGCTTCCTTATAAGCAGCCATTGTGTACTCGTAGCCTGCGAAAGAGGCCACCATCATCAGCTGCGAAGACTGCGGAAGATACAGGTTGCAGAAGAAGCTGTCGGCTACAGAGAAGTCATATGGCGGGAAGATGAACTTGTTGGTCCAGCCGCTGTAAGCTGTAATCTGGCCCTGCGTACCGGCAATCGTTTCGATGGCGCGCATAATCTCCGTACCTACTGCACAGACGTGCTTGCCGCCATCATGCGCTTTGTCAACGGCATCTGCCACCTCCTGCGGGATGATGAACTGCTCGGAATCCACTTTATGCTTGGTGAGGTCTTCCACATCAATCGGCTTGAAGTTGCCGAGACTCATATACGAAGTCATGAAAGCCGTCTCGATGCCGCGGATCTCCATGCGCTTGAGCGTAGTCTTGGAGAAATGCAGACATGCAGCCGGAGCAGCTACTGCACCGATCTTCGATGCGAAAACCGACTGATAGCGCTCTTCGTCTTCCGCCTTCATCTCACGGATCTCCTCATCACGGCGCTTGCGTGCCTCCTCATCGGTCTCATTGTTTTCCCAATCGCGCTTGATGTACTTCGGCAGCGGAGTCTCACCGAGTTCGTACAGGTGGTCGACAAACTCATCGTTGTCGTAGTCGGTGAGGAAGCGGAGCGTACGTCCGCGGGAAGTGGTATTATCTATTACTTCGGCCACAATCGTATCGTCGTTGCCGAAATAAAGCTTGTTGCCGATACGGATCTTGCGGGCAGGATCCACCAGCACGTCCCAATAGCGGCTCTGATGATTGAGCTCACGCAGGAGGAAAACCTCGATGCGCGCATTGGTTTTCTCTTTGGTTGCCCAAAGGCGAGCAGGGAAAACTTTCGTATCGTTGAAAAGGAAAAGGTCACCTTCGTCGAAATACTGTACGAGTTCCGGCACCGTCTTATGTTCGATCTGACCGGTCTTGCGGTGCAACACGAGCAAGCGGGCATCGTCGCGGTAGCGGGTAGGATGCTGTGCTATCTGCTCAGCCGGTAAATTGAATTTGAATTGGGATAACTTCATGTTTTGTTACTAAATATCTTCATATGCTGCAATCAAGCTGCAGCGTATAGTTTACTTTGAGATTATTCTTGGGGAACAGGAACAGGCATCGTTTGAATCAGCTGTTCGAACTGCTCGAGCGACATGCAGTCTTCCAAACGAGTCTCCCCCACGCGTGTGCGGCAGAGTCCAATCAGGTGAGCACCAGAATGAAGTGCCTCACCGATGTCACGGGCCAAAGCACGGATATACGTGCCTTTCGAGCATACCACCCGGAGTTCAAGCACCTGCGCCTCGTGGTCGTAGCGGAGAATCTCAAGCTCGTCGATCACCAGCAGTTTGGGTTTAATCTCGACCTCTTCGCCTTTGCGCGCATACTCGTACGCACGTTTGCCATCGATTTTCACAGCCGAGAATGTGGGAGGAACCTGCCATATCTCACCACGGAAACGGGGCAGCACTTCGTCGATCAACTGCCGGGCGATGTGCTCGGTCGGATATGTATGTTCAATAGGCTTCTCCAAATCGAACGAAGGAGTTGTCGCACCCAACTGGAGCGTAGCCACATATTCCTTCGTATGATGCTGGAGTTCGTCTATCAGCTTGGTCTTCTTGCCCGTACAAACCACCACCACGCCCGTAGCCAACGGATCGAGCGTACCGGTATGCCCAACCTTCAGCTTCTTCACGCCAAGCTTATGGCAAATCAGCCAGCGCACCTTGCCGCACACGTCGAAAGACGTCTTGTGGAGCGGTTTGTTGAAATATAGAATCTCGCCTTCCTGAAAATCCATAACTTATCAGTGGCAGAGTTGCCAAACGATAGCGAGCACACCCGCAAAAACGCAATAGATGGCAAAATAGGTAAGTTTCTGGCGACGGACGATACCAATCATCCACTTGCAAGCGGCAGCACCCGATACGAATGCAGCGAGGAAACCTACGACCATCGGCACCATACCGAGTTCCGACGTGAGTTCTCCCTTCAGCAAGTCGAGCACATCCAGGAATGCTTCACCCAGAACCGGAATAAGCACCATCAGGAAAGAGAACTGTGCCATAGCGCTTTTCTTCACGCCGCAGAGCAGACCCGTAGCGATAGTCGAACCGCTTCGGCTCAGGCCCGGCAGCACAGCGATAGCCTGAGCGCAACCGATGATGAACGCATCTTTATACGTTACTTCGTGGCCAACCTCTTCGTTATCAGCCTGCGCCTTCATGCGCTTTTTCGTGATAAGTTCGGAGAGAAAAAGCAAAACTGCCGTAATGAGCAGGCAGCAGCCCACGAGCAACAGGCCATTGCCGAAGAATGCCTCCACCTGGTCTTTGAAGAACATGCCCACAACGAACACCGGAATGCAGGAAAACAGGATCTTGCCCACATAATTCTTCTCCTCGTTCCACTTCGCAGTGAAGAACGTTCCTTGGAAGAGCTTTGCCACCTCATGCCAGAGCACAAGAAGCGTAGACAACACGGTTGCCACATGGAGCACCACCGTGAAGAGAAGGTTCTCCTCACTGGCAGTACCGAGCAGCGCCTGGCCGATTTCCAGATGGCCGCTGCTGCTTACCGGAAGGAATTCCGTAAGGCCCTGTACGAGGCCCAAAAAAAGAGCTTCTAACCAGGACATACTTATTTGTTTTCGTTTTTCTTACCGGGTTTCTTGAAAAGGATAGCGAAGATTGTCAGGAAAAATCCGAACAAAGCCACCATCGGGCCTATTGTGATACGACGTACGGAGAAAATATCCGGGTTGTATTCGGTGGCACCGCTCGGTTCACCGATCATCAGCGCGAAGCCGATGATAATCACGATCATCGAGATGCCGATAAGAATCAGATTGAGTTTCGGTAAATTATAACGCATAGTCTTCTATAGCATTTTCATATTACTCGATCGAGGTCGATCGATTGGTTTTTTATTTCAGACGTAATACAGGTCGTCGGTCTTCATACGGATATAGCGATTCACTGCAAATATCGAACTGAAGAACGTGATCAGAATACCGGCAATCACTACGGTTGCAGACACCATAAGAATGTTCTGCCAAACGAGCGGGAAGAGCCAGAAGCCATACTGATAGAACACGAGATATACAGCAGCAGCAAGCAGCAGCAACGCAAATATTGCAGCGCAAATACCCATCCAGACACTCCTCCTGACAATCGGT
>JAGHUE010000124.1 GCA_018064985.1 Candidatus Colicola faecequi
GCGTCTGTCCGATGGCCGCGAGGAGCTGATAGCGCTGGGCGGAGCCGTAGGGCGAAGGACCTTCGATGCGGTCGATGCGGTCTTGCTGACGGATGGCTTTCTTGATGAGTGCCTTGTCGGAATAACCCTTGCCGAGATCGCCCGTGTTGAGATAGAGCTGCTGGAGAGTCTCCTGCATCTGGAGGTCGTCGAGGTGGCGCTGCGCCAGCTTCTCGAGCTCGCGGATGGCTGTCAGTTTCTTCGTTTTCTCGCCCGTCTGGAAGAGCTGTACGCAATAAGCGTACCAGTATTCGTCGGGATAGAGGCGGTAGGCACGCTCGTGGTAAGCGAAGGCGCGTTCCTTCTGATTGAGACCACCGTACATGATGCCGAGGTAGTGGTTGACGGCCGCATCATCGGGGGCTATTTTCTCGCAATGGAGTAGAAGGGCCATGGCCTCGTCGTATCGATTCTGGTCGAGACGGAGCATCGCCTGATAGAAGTAGTACTTGAGTTCCTGCTCAAGCACAATCTCGGCTTCGGAGCGGACAGCAGGCATCGGGGCGGCTTTTTTCTTGGCGCCCGCGCTACCCGCGCATAGCGCGAGAAGAAGGAATAAGTAGAGAAGTTTTCTCAAAAGACAGGGTGGTTTTTGAAAGGGAAATCCGGCCGACCCGGATTGTTTCAGGGGTTATTTTACGCCCGAGTGTCCGAAGCCGCCGGCTCCACGTTCGGTGGCACCGAGTTCGGCCACTTCCACGAGTTCGGGTTGCTCATGACGGGCAATGACCATCTGTGCGATTCGTTCGCCCGGTTCGATGGTTACATCTTCGGAAGAGAGGTTTACAAGAATGATACCAATCTCGCCACGATAGTCGGCATCGATGGTTCCCGGGGTGTTGAGCACGGTTATTCCGCGCTTGAGAGCCATACCGCTGCGGGGACGGATCTGCGCTTCGAAACCGGCGGGGAGCTCGATGAATAGGCCGGTGGGGAAGAACTTGCGCTCGAGGGAGCGGAGAGTAACGGGCTCGGTGATGCTGGTGCGGATATCCATTCCGGCAGCCTGCTCACTTTCGTAGCGTGGCAGAGGATTCTGCGACTTGTTGATTATTTTGAGTTGCATAGGCAGTAATCTTAAAAATAGTATATTTTTTCGTGCGGATTTTCGAGGCAGAAAGTCGCATGGAAGTCTTACTTACGTCTTACCGAAGTGGCCAGGACGTCGCATGGGGCAAAATCTTAAAAATCGTACATTTTCCGGACCGGAGTCCGACGGTTTGTCAGAAGCGTTTCTCAGCAAGAATGCGGAGCCCGTCTTCTACGATGCGGATGCGGATTTCAGCCGGCATTTCGACAGGGTCGCCGTCGATGTGGAAAGGTGTGCTTCCCTGACGGGTGAGGAGCACTCCGG
The DNA here is from genome assembly GCA_018064985.1 of Candidatus Colicola faecequi. Taxonomy (GTDB): domain Bacteria; phylum Bacteroidota; class Bacteroidia; order Bacteroidales; family Paludibacteraceae; genus Colicola; species Colicola faecequi. The sequence goes on from JAGHUE010000124.1 coordinate 1,394, forward strand.
ACGTCTTGAGAGTGTTGATGTAGAAATTGTCGTTGACGCTGTGGGTGAAGAGACGGAGCGCAAAAGCGGGAGCCACGATCATCGGGAGCTTGCTGACGATGGCGATGTCCATCTTGCCGTCCTGAATGGAGGCCTTGGGAGCGATCTGTGCTGCATTGCCCCACTGGTTGCAGTTGGCGAAGGTGATGAGGAAAGCGGTTGTGTCGATGTCAATGCCATCGCCCTTGAGGATGTAGCGCTCGGGCTCGTAGGTGAAGACTTCACGGACGATTTTCTCCACATAGGTGGCTATTCCGCGCTTGCCGGCTTTCTGGAATTCTTCGGAGATGTGGGCATCGAAACCGCTGCCGCAGGTGGCGAAGAAGGGGTGCTCATTGGCCATGCCGTAGTCGCACGAGATAGGTTCGCAATGATTGAAATACTCGATCGCGGACGGGGTGCGGAGAGGCAGACCGAGATGGCGAGCGAAACCGTTGCCGCTGCCGATGGGGATGATACCGAGGGCGGTGCGGGTGTCGCGCAAGCCGGTGGCCACTTCATTGACTGTGCCATCGCCTCCGACAGCCACTACGGCATCGAAATTCATGGCCGCATATTGGGCCGCGAGTTCGCTAGCGTGACCGCGGTATTCGGTGAAGACGATGTCGTATTTCCACTGCTCCTTGTCAAGGAGTTTGTCGATGAGCTTTGGGATGCGGCGCTTCTGCTGAGTGCCTGCAATGGGATTGATGATAAAAGCTATATTTCGCATAATCAGCCTAATTTACAATTTAGGTGCAAAGATACGAAAAATAGTTGAAACCACAAAATATTTTATTTAAAAAATAAAAATCTTTATCAGGAAGTTGCGTGAATGGAAAATAAGTGCTATATTTGCATCAAATTGGACAAAAAATCAAAATCTATGAAACACACTTTTCTGCTTTTTTCCCTGGTAGCGCTGCTTTGCGGTTCTTGCCGCTCGATGGAAGCCGCTACCGAACAATCTTCCCAATCAGATAAAGTGAAGCTCGGCATCGAGGTGCTGCGCGACCGCCATTTTGACGTGCTTCAAGGCAAGCGCGTAGGCCTGGTAACCAACCCGACGGGCGTTGATTCGAAGCTGAAATCGACGGTGGACATCCTGCACGAGGCGCCGGAAGTGAACCTGGTGGCGCTGTACGGTCCGGAGCGGTGTCCGTGGCAATGTGCATGCGGGTGACCATGTGGACAATGAGGTGGACAGCCGTACAGGCATCCAGATGTTTTCTCTCTACGGGGCTACTCGAAAGCCGACGAAGGAGATGATGGAAGCTATCGATGTGCTGGTGTATGATATCCAGGACAACGGTTGCCGCTCGTATACGTACATCTCCACGCTGGGCATGCTGATGGAAGCGTGCGCGGAATACGACAAGGAGCTCGTTGTGCTCGACAGACCGAATCCGCTGGGCGGAAAGATAGAGGGCAACCTGGCCGAAGTGGGTTACATCAGCTTCGTGAGCCAGTTCAAGATTCCTTATCTTTACGGCCAGACTTGCGGAGAATTGGCGCTGATGCTCAATGCGGAAGCCGATGAAAGCAATGCGGTTACGGGCAAGGGCGTCGACAAAGACGGTGCTCTTTCGAAGGCTTGCAAGCTGACGGTTGTACCGATGGAAGGCTGGAAGCACTCGATGAACTGGGAGCAGACCGGCTTGGAATGGGTGGTGGCTTCGCCACACGTGCCGAGCGGCTATCATGCGTATTTCTACCCGACAACGGGCATTTTGGGCGAATTCGGCTATTTCAATATAGGTGTGGGCTATACGATGCCGTTCCAGCTGCTGGGCACTACGTGGATCAATGCCGAGGATTTTGCCGATGAGATGAATAAGCTGTGCCTTCCTGGTCTTGTGTTCCGCCCAATCCATTATAAGCCGTTTTATTCGGTAGGCAAGGGCGAGCAACTTCAGGGTGTTCAGATCCATATCATGGATTTTGCTGCCGCTCAGCTGAGCGAGGTGCAGTTCTGGATGCTGCAGGTGCTCAACAAGATGTATCCGGAGCACAATTTCTTCGAGGAATGCGACAAGGGCCGCTTCCGCATGTTCGACCAGGTGTGCGGTACGGGCTACATCCGCGAGGAGATGGGCAAAGACTACGATTGGAGCCGTGTCCGTGCGTATTGGAACAAGGACGTGGAGGCATACCGCGAGCGCAGCCGCCGATTCTACCTTTATGAATAACAGAAGATAACAATGAGCAATTATATAGAACGATTGGCTTGGGGAACCGATGCGGGTTTCTACCGCTACATCCCCGAAGAGGTGCTCCATCCGGCAACGGAGGAACAGATCCGTCTTATCATCGAGCGTGCCCGCAAGGAAGGAAAGTCGATTACTTTCCGTGCGGCAGGTACTTCGCTTTCGGGCCAAGCCTGCGGCGAGTCGCTGCTGGTGGTGGTCGGCAAGAAGTGGGAAAACTACAAGGTGAGCGATGACGCGAGCGAGATCACGCTTCAACCGGGCGTGGTGGGCCAGCGTGTGAACGATATCCTGAAGCCTTACGGCCGCAGGTTTACGCCCGACCCCGCTTCGATCAAATCGGCAATGGTGGGTGGTATTGTGATGAACAACGCTTCGGGTATGTGCTGCGGCACTCATGCCAATTCGTACAGGATGCTCCGCTCCGTGCGCCTTGTTCTGGCTGACGGAACAGTGCTCGATACGGGCGATGATGCTTCGAAGGAGGCGTTCCGCAAATCGCATCCCGAATTCCTCCGGAAGATAGAAGCATTGCGCGACCGCGTGCAAGGTGATGCTGCGCTTAAATCATTGATTCTCAATAAATACAGCATCAAGAATGTGACGGGTCTGACTATTTTGCCATATGCGGAATTTACCGATCCGTTTGATATTATCGCCCACCTGATTGTGGGCTCGGAAGGTACGCTCGCCTTCATGTCGAGCATCACGATGAAAACGGGCCCCGACTATCCGTATTCGAAGTCGGCTCTGCTGCTTTTCCCCACTACAGAGCAGGCTTGCCGCTGCGTGACGGCCCTGAAGCAGACGGGACTGCCGTCGGCTATGGAGTATTTTGACAAGCGTTCGATGGAGGTGGTGGAAAACGATTTCCCCGAACTGAAAGGGCTGCCGCAGGATGCCGGTGCCGAACTGATGAAAGTGGAGGCAGAGACAGCCGACGAGCTGAAGCGAAAGATGGACGCTATTGCCGAGACGTGCAAGCAGTTTACCATCCTCAACCTGGGTGCTGACGGTTCGCTGCCTTTCCATACGGGTGCTGAGGAAGCGCGCTACTGGGCTATGCGCTCGGGCATTTTCCCCGCCGTAGGCGGTACTCGCCCCATCGGTACTACCTGTCTGATTGAGGATATCGCTTTCCCGATAGAGCATTTGGCTGACGCGACGGCCGATCTGCAGCGACTTTTCGTGGAACACAACTACCCAGATGCCGTGATTTACGGACATGCGTTCGAGGGCAATTACCATTTTATTCTCAACCAGCGTTTCGATACGCCCGAGGCTATTGCGCAGTATGACCGGATGATGCATGCGGTAGTGGATCTGGTGGTGGACAAATACCACGGTTCGCTCAAGGCAGAACACGGAACGGGCCGCAATATGGCGCCGTTCGTGCGTCGGGAATGGGGCGATGCGGCATATGAAGTGATGCGCGAAACGAAAGCGATTTTCGACCCTCAGAACATCTTCAATCCGGGTGTGATTTTCAACGAAGATCCGCAATCGTATATCCGTCATATCAAGCCGCTGCCGGAGGTTCATGAGCTCGTTGACAGATGCATCGAATGCGGCTTCTGCGAAGTCAATTGTGTGGCCTGCGGCTTTACGGAGGGCAATGCTACACGTGCTCTCTCTTCGCGCCAACGTATCATCGTGCAGCGTGAGATTGCCCGCTTGGAAAAGGCGGGACAAACGGCTGAGGCAGAGGCACTCCGACGTGAGTTCAGACATATAGGAAAAGACCTCTGTGCAGGCGACGGACTCTGCTCGACCAGTTGCCCGCTCAAGATCAATACGGGTGATTTTATCCATGTCATCCGCCAATTGGAGATGTCGGCAATGGGTAACAGGATCGGTGAATTTGCAGCCGACCATTTCAGCCTGGTAGCCGGGGCTGTAAGTGGCGTTCTGTCGGTTGCTGATATGGGTCGCAAAGTATTGACTGACAGCGGTATGCAGACGGTGTGCAACGGACTTCATTACTGCGGTGTTCCGCTTTGGACGCCCGCTATTCCGCGCCCTGTCACCCGTAAGCAAATTCATGCGGCAGTAGGCTTGCGTGCAGCACGCGCGAATAAGGTAGTCTATTTCCCGAGTTGCCTCAATCAGCGCCTCGGCCTTTCGAAGCAGGATCGCCCCGAGAAACCGCTCATCAATGATATGGTAGAATTGCTCGAAAAAGCCGGTTATGAGGTGATTTTCCCCGACCGTATGCAAGCGCTTTGCTGTGGCACCATTTGGGAAAGCAAGGGAATGCCGGATGTGGCCGACCGGAAGGCAAAAGAACTGGAAGAGGCGCTTCGGGCTGCCAGCAAAGACGGAGAGTATCCGATCTTGTGCGACCAATCGCCCTGTCTGTACCGGATGCGTCATACGATGCCCGGGCTGGCACTTTTCGAGCCGGCTGAATTTATCGACAAGTTCCTGCTTGACAAGCTGGAAATCACACCACTCAACGAAACCCTGGCCGTTCATCTTACTTGCTCTACCCGCAAGATGAAGCTCGACCAGACTATGCTGCGCGTTGCACGCCGTTGTGCCCGTGAAGTTATTCTCCCGGAAGGGGTAGGTTGCTGTGCGTTTGCCGGCGATAAGGGCTTTACCGATCCGGAACTCAATAAATGGGCACTCCGCCACCTGAGAGAGGAGATAGAGAAGCATCATGTGACGATGGGTGTGAGCAATAGCCGCACCTGCGAGATTGGCCTCAACTATCACTCGGGCGTGTCGTACATCAATGTGGCGGCACTCGTGAATATGGTAAGCCGAAAGAAATAAGATTATGAATACGGAAATCGAACATAAATTCCTGGTAGTCAGCGATGAATTCCTGTCGTTGGCTATCTGCAAAAAACGCATCTGCCAAGGCTATCTGGCGGTTCATCCGAGCCGTACCGTACGGGTTCGTCGCTCTGATGACCGGGCTTTTATTACCGTGAAGGCCCCTGCTCCTGCCGGCTGTATTGCACGTTTTGAGTGGGAGCGTCCCATCTCGCTTGACGATTTTGATGCGCTTTTTGCCCAATGTCTGCCCGGAAGCGTGGAGAAAGACCGTTATATCGTTCCGCTTGCAGACGGGCTGAAGGTGGAAGTGGATGTGTTTCATGGCCGCAATGAAGGGCTGGTGCTTGCAGAGATAGAGTTGCCGTCTGAAGATACACCGTTTGACCGCCCCGCTTTTCTGGGGGCTGACGTTACCGGCGATCCGCGTTTTTACAACTCTTATCTGGCAGAACATCCGTTTGATTCCTGGAAATAAACACTTACCTATGACTGCACTTACAGTTTTTCTTTGTGTGATAGCTGCCGTGATGCTGATAATCGGTTTTCTGGGTGCTATCCTGCCGGCTCTTCCCGGTCCGCCGCTTTCGTGGTTCGCTCTATTGCTGGTGTATTTCGCTATTCCCGGTGGGGTTAGCGAGACGGTTCTGGTGTTCATGCTGCTTCTGACGGCGTTCGTTACTGTGCTGGATTACGTTGCGCCCGCTGTAACAACAAAGTGGGGCGGCGGCAGTAAAGCTGCCGTGTGGGGTGCTACGCTAGGTGCGGTAGCCGGTTTGTTTTTCGCTCCATGGGGACTGGTGCTCGGCCCACTCGTTTGCGCGTTTATAGCTGAGTATATTCAGGAGCAGAACCTCGGGAAATCGGTGCGCGTGGCGCTCTGGTCTTTTTTGGCATTCCTGATTACTACGGGTCTCAAACTTGTAGCCTGCCTTTGGATAGCCTGGTATTGTTTTGTGCCGATTTGGCATATGATTTTTTAAGAAAACGAATACAATATGATACGATTATCGAATCCTGAGATTTCCGTGACCGTGAATGAGCACGGTGCCGAGTTGAGTTCGCTCCGGAAGGGCGAACGCGAGTATCTTTGGCAAGCACATGAGGCGTTCTGGAAACGCCACAGCCCTGTACTTTTTCCCATTGTGGGCAGTGTATGGAACGGTGAATATCGCATAGACGAGCATGTTTTCAAGCTCGGACAGCACGGTTTTGCGCGTGACATGGACTTTACCCTTGTGAGCCGTTCGAATGACGAGGTGCTGTTTGCGCTCGAGTCTTCGGAAGAGACGCTCCTCAAGTATCCCTACAGATTCCGTCTGGAAATAGGCTACCGCCTGCATGATGCCTCGGTGGATGTTATCTGGCGCGTGAAAAACCCGTCGGAGGAGCCGCTTTTCTTCCAGATTGGTGCACATCCGGCCTTTTATTGGCCGGGAAAGAAAGACGCTGATGATCAGCCGGTTGCAGAAGATGGCCTGCTGGGCTATTTCCGCTTGATGAAGAATGGGGCGCCTGTTCAGTCTCCGCTCCGGAAGCAGGTTATTACGGAAAAGGGATGTGTCGAACCCTCTGCTGCCGGGTTGACGGACGTTGATGCAGAGGGTCTGCTGCCGCTTTGCTTCGATACGTTCGCACACGATGCGCTTATCTATGAGGATAGCCAGATTGACCGTGTAGAATTGCTGTCTGCAGATCGTAGGCCTTATCTCGATGTGGACTTCTCTGCGCCTCTGGTTGGCCTTTGGACGCCTCCCGGAAAACATGCGCCTTTCGTTTGCATCGAGCCGTGGTACGGGCGTTGCGATCGTGTGGGGTATGCAGGCGACTACCGTGAGAAAGACCATGTCAATCGCCTTGCTCCCGGCGAGCAGTTCGAACAGGTTTACACCATTACGCTTCGCTGATCGATGCGTGTGCTTGAAGTGTGTGTAGGGTCGCCCGAAAGCCTTGCTGCGGCTTATACGGGTGGTGCAGAGCGAGTAGAGCTGTGCGCAGAGCTGGAAGCCGATGGACTTACGCCGTCGGCAGAACTTATTCGTAAGGCTGTTGCGTTGGAAGGCCTGCACGTACACGTGCTCATCCGCAGCCGCGCCGGCGATTTTGTCTATTCGGAAGAGGAAATCAGCCTGATGGAGAAGCAGATCCGCATGGCTCGCGAGTGTGGTGCTGATGGTGTCGTTTTCGGTGCTTTGACGTCCGACAGCGAGATTGATATGGCTGCCTGTCGCCGTTGGAAACAGGCGGCGGAGGGCATGAGCGTCACGTTCCACCGGGCGTTTGACCGCTGTGCGAATCCGCAGCGGGCTCTTGAGCAGATTATCTTGCTGGGTTGCGACCGTCTGCTTACTTCCGGGCAGCAATCCTCGGCCTTCGATGGTATTCCGCTCCTGCAGACGTTGGTTGAGCAGGCTGCCGGACGGATAATCATAATGCCCGGTGCGGGTGTAAATCCGGATAATGCTGCTGAAATAATGAGTCGGACGGGTGCTTCTGAGATACATGCTTCCGCTCGTACGGCCCGCCAATACGGCCATCAGGAAACCGACCCGCTCACGGTAGAGGCTATTCTCCGGGCCATCCGGTCAATGAGCTGATTTTTTGAATGGAAATCCGATAGCACACATAATAAATAATGAAACATTTTATTCCGCTTTTTGCAGTGGCATTTTTGTTTGCCGCATGTTCAGTCACCCCTTTGCAGAAAGACCTCAGCGCCCGTCGTGCCGAGATAGGAGAACCTGCACTTTTCTGTGTGCTTGATTCGATGCTCACCGACGATGAGCGGGATGCACTCTCGTTTCTTTATGCCTATATGCCGCTGCCCGATATAACCGACTATTCCGGCCAATTTTTCAAGAGCAATGTGGATTGCTCGCTCGAAGCACGTCGCACAATGCCGTGGGGTAATACGGTGCCGGAACGGGAATGGCGTCATTTTGTGCTGCCTGTTCGAGTAAACAACGAACCGCTTGACTCCAGCCGAATGATTTTCTACCGCGAACTGAAGCCTCGTGTGGAGCACCTCTCCATGACGGAGGCTGTGCTTGAGGTGAATCATTGGTGCCATGAAAAAGTCACGTATCAACCCTCTGACGCTCGTACTCGTAGCCCGCTGCAGTCGGTGCAGAGCGCTATCGGACGATGCGGTGAGGAGAGCACCTTGCTCGTAGCGGCCCTTCGTGCAGTGGGCATTCCTGCCCGTCAGGTGTATACCCCCCGCTGGGCTCATACCGACGACAATCATGCCTGGGTGGAGGCTTGGACCGATGGCGGATGGCATTTCCTCGGGGCTTGCGAGCCCGAACCTGTGCTTGATCTCGGTTGGTTCAATGAGCCTGCTTCGCGAGGGATTCTGATGCATACCAAGGTGTTCGGCCGCTATGACGGTCCGGAGGATTGTGTCCGCCGGAATAAGTGTTTTACCGAAATCAACGTGACCGCCAATTATGCGCCGGTAGGCATCGCTGCCGTACGGGTGCTCGACTCGCTCGGTCGCCCTGTGCCTGATGCCGAGGTCCGTTTCTCTATTTACAACTATGCCGAGTTTTATCCGGTAGTAACTATGCCCACAGATCGCAAGGGCGTAGCGGCAATCCGCTGTGGCCGCGGTGATATGCTTGCTTGGGCTGTGAAAGATTCTGCCTACGGCTTCTGCCGCATTAGTGCTACAGCCAATGTGCCGGATACGGTTCTCCTCATGTTGTCTCATCGTTCGGGTGAACGCTTTGAGGCTGATCTGGAACTCACTCCGCCGCCTTCGCGCAATACGTTGCCCTCTGTCTCGCCAGAACAACGCGAAGCGTGCAACCTGCGGTTGGCTCAGGAGGATAGTATCCGCACGGCTTACGAGGCAACCTTCGTCAACGATGGCGATTTGCTCGAGCAGAGCAGGGGCAACCATGCTGCCCTCGCGAACTTCCTACGAGAGGCGAAGAACCGTCAGCACGCAGAATCCATTCTCCGCGTTTTGTGCCCGAAGGACCTTCGTGATATTACTCCTGAGAATCTCCGGGATGCGTATCTCACGTCACCTTACGATGGCACGATGTCATGTTCGAAAGATGATTACTATCATTTTGTTGCGCAGCCTCGCGTCACGATAGAGGCACTTACGGCATATCGTGCTTTCTTTCTGGATAATGTGCCCGATTCGCTTCAAACTATATTCCGCAGCAACATCAATGCCTTGGCGGATTGGACGCGTACAAACATACGCATAGATGCCTCGCAAAACCCGCAGGGTATTCGCATGGCTCCTGCTTCCGTTTGGCGCTATCGCCTTACCGATGCGCGCAGCCGTGATATTTTCTTTGTGGCTCTTGCGCGCACGCTGGGCTGGCCATCGGAAGTGAATCCCGTGACGGGTGACGTCCGCGTGATGGTGGAAGGTGAATGGCGCGTCTTTGCGTTGGATGCTTCGGTAGAGGAAGCCGAACAGGCGCTATGCACCTTGCGTCTGCTGTTCGAGCCGTCGTCTGTCAGCGCTGATCCGCGCTATTATTCGCATTTCTCTATCTGTCGCCTGCAGGACCTGGCTCCACGCCAGTTGGAATATCCCGAAGATGCTACAATCTCTTTGCTTCAGCAGGAGGCACCTGTTCTGCCGAAAGGTGACTATATGCTCGTGAGCGGCACTCGCTTGGCCGACGGAGGTGTTCTTGCTCATATCGAGGTTTTCCCGTTGCAGGAAAACGAGGAAACGTCTGTTCCTCTTCTGATGCGCGAGGCGCAAAATGAAGTGATGGTCATCGGTTCTTTTGATTCCGAGCATCGCTACTGCGATCTTGCCGATGGCCGCAAGTCCTTGCTTTCTACCACCGGCCGAGGCTATTACATCGTCGGACTCATTGCTCCGGGCAACGAACCGTCCAATCACATGCTTCGTGATCTTTCAGCCTCCCGCGAGGCGCTTGATGCCTGGGGCGGTCACATCGTCTTGCTCTTCCGCTCTGAGGCAGAAGCGCGCAAGTTCCGCAAAACCGACTTTGGCGAACTGCCGAAGAATGTGCATTTTGGTGTGGCGGATGCTGCTACTGTTGACGACATGGGTGGCGAACTGCCCACCATGCTTATTGCCGATACGTTCAATCGCGTGGTCTTCCGCCGCCGGGGCTACACTATTGGTTTGGGCGAGCAACTGCTGCAAACCATCAGTCAACTGTAAAGTTTGCTCACTCCCGGACAGGTATATCGTTCCATAATTTTCTTACAGATGCACAACATGGGCTGTAACTCCAACCGGAATTACAGCCTTTGTTCACGTATTTGCTGCCAATTAATGTGATGTAAACGCTTTTATCGGGCTGTTTATTGTATTGCTTCGTCGTTGTAATTGAGCATTACGCCATAGTTCTCCACCATATACGGAAGGCGAGGGTTCTCCATCATCACAGGCGTATGTTCACCCCGCAGAATCTCTTCTGCTACGCGTCCTACATCCGAGATGCGCTGCTGCGATTCGAGATTGTCGCCCCAGAAATGACCGGGGAAGCAGAACGGGATGTCGTGTCGCTTCATGAAGCGGATAAGGCGCTCCGCCGAGGAAGAAACGGTGGTCATCGTAGTGAAAACGAGCAGATTGTTGCTGCCGAATGCATCGGCCGAGAATCCGTAGTGATGCTCAAGATCGAGGAAAGTGGTGCTGCCCGGAGTGTGCCCCGGCGTGAATACTACCAAGATATGACGGCCACCGAGATCAATTACCTGCCCATCGTAAAGATAGGCATGCACGCCTTTGTAATCAGGCATGAACTCCGGCACGTTCACTTCGTCGCCGGCATTCATCCAGAGCGTGTCCCACTGGCTGATGGCTGCGCCCGTATGGTCGGGATGCACATGCGTAGCCGCGAGCATGATCGGTTTGTCGGTCAGGCTCTCCACTACCTCGCGGAGGTTGGGAATGACGGTGCCGGCATCAAGCAGCAGGGCCATGCTGTCGCCCTCAATCAGATACATCGATTCGTTGTACACCAGTCGCCCGTTGCCGTGCCACGTGTGCTCGTCTATCTGATGCCATGCGGAAGTGGAGTCTTCGTATACGGTTCGATCCATCACAGTGAGATACTGCGGCTCTACATCGGCTCTGGTGATGAGTTTCTCTGCAGGTTTCTGGCAAGCAACCAGCATGGCTGCAGCAAAGAGAATAGGAAGTTTCTTCATATCTTTTGTTGAGATTATTTTATGCTTTTGACTGTGACAACTCGGTGGCTGATGATAGCTGCTGCACCTCCGGCATATTCAAGCTTCAGCTTCAGCTGGCTTTTGCTTGTGAGATCAACCGATTTACGGCTGTAAGCCTTGGCGTCTTTCTTGTTCTTGGAGCAATCGCTGAAGAGGGAGGCGGTGTAGTAACCCTGACCGAGAAAAGAACAATCGACGGTAATCGTGCGAGGTTCGTTGGTCATAGCGCCGAGATACCAGTTGCTGCCTTTCCGCCTGGCTATTACGATATATTCGCCTAGTTTGGCATCGAGCACCACCGTCTCGTCATAGGTGGTAGGGATGCATGAAAGCAGCTCGGTACAAGCCATATTGTCGCTATTCTTCTCATACTCTGTCGGGCTGTCGGCCAGCATCTGGAAGGGCGTTTCCATGCAGACGAACATCGCCAATTGATTGCATCGCGTACCGATAGTCTGCGGACGGTGGGTGTCTTGTTTGTAGCTCTTGTAGGTAGCATTGTCCATGCCGCCCGGAGTGTAATCCATAGGGCCGGAGAAACCGCGGATGAAGGTGGCGAGCATCACGTTGCGAGGATGATCATTCTCCGTCACTTTGCCTTTGCGCGCTTCCCATTTGAATACTTCCAGACCTTTTACACCTTCGAAACTTACCACATTGGGCCAACGACGCTGGATGCCTGTCGGTTTGAAACCGTGGAGGTCCAGAATGAGGTGGTGCGCTGCTGCACAATGGGCCATGCGCTCCAGATCATCGATTATCACTTGGTCGTCGCGGTCAAGGAAATCAATCTTGAAACCTTTTACGCCCATCTTTGCGTAATAGTCCATCTGTCCTTCCATGTCGCTCATCAAGGCACGATACGATCCCCAAAGAATCACGCCAACCTGCTTCTCCGCAGCATAATCTACCAGACGCTTGATATCAAGGTCGCTAATCATGTCGCGGAGGCTTCCATGGGTTGACCAGCCGTCATCCACGATGAGATAAGGAATCCCGTGGCGCGAAGCGAAGTCTGCGTAGTATTCGTAGGTGCGGTTGTTGATTCCTGGTTCGAAATCCACTCCCTCCAGATTCCAGTCGTTCCACCAGTCCCAGGTTGACTGACCGAGCTTTATCCAGGATACGTCGTCAAGTACCGATTCGGGCGAGAGCAGATATACGAGGTCGGAATTGAGAATCTGCTTGTCGTCAGCGAATATTCCTACTATGCGCCAGGGCAGTTCGTGCTGTTTCCGGTCGCTCCATTGGGCGATATAGTCGGTTCTGCGGGTTGGTACAAGGTTGTAGTCGGAAGCTCCGCCTACCATGAATTCGGTCGGGACGCAAGCTTGCGTGCCAATTAGGCTGTTGCCCTCGCCTTTTTTCAGGAACATACCGGGGTAGGATTGAAGTCCTGTCTCGGTTAGCAAAACGCGCTTCCCGTCCGGAAGATTCACGCATAACGGAGTGATGCTCAGCGAGTCTTTGTACATCTCTGACAACCGCTGCTTGTCGTAGAAACTTTCGAAACTGACGCACATGTGCTCGCCTGCGCGCAAGTCGTTCTCATAAGGAATGTATGCCTCATAATCGCCAGCAAAGCGGAAGTTAACATTTTCGCTCATCACGCGAGTAGGCAATTCGCTTGCGTTTACCGTATAGCGGTAGGCTGCGCCATCGTTGTACACGCGCCAGTCGATTGACAAGCTGCTGCAATAGATTTTCAGCCAGTTGTACTGCTCCTGAATGCTGTTGCGCTTCGGATAAATCTGCGGCTTCAGCTCTCTGTTGCAACTGCCCGTCATGCTTTTTACGTGCCCAATCTCCTCCTCAAGAAGCTTTCCGTCGCTGACGTAGCGAAGGTCAAGCGAAAGGGGCGACCAGTCAAGCACCACAGTATTGTCGTGACTCACGCGCCATTGCATGCATCTGTCGAGGCTCTCGCTCGAGAGCACCTTTACCTCTGCGCGGATATGTCCGTCGGGAGAACTTACGGTCAGCACTTCATCCGCCATTGCGGACAGGCATACTGCCATCAAGGCAGCCATCAAAAGGGAAAGTTTCTTCATATTATAAAGTATTATATAGCGTATCCGCTGTTATTTAGCTGGGCAGTTTTTATTTCAGCATTTCGTACACATTCTTCCAGAAGGCATCCATCTGAGCGGTTCGGTCTGTGCAGATGGTCGTCATTACCCCTACGGCGTCTTTGTCGGGCATTACGATCACGTATTGCCCCCACATGCCGTCGGCACGCGTAGCCCCCGGAGCGCGGCAAGCCCACATCTGGTAGCAGTAGCCCGAGCGCCAATCGGAGGCTCCCAACTCATAGCTCATTGAGCGTTGCTCTTCCGAAGGAATATTGTCGGGATCTTGCCAACTGTGGACTGCAGTCATCGCCTGAAGCCATTCGCGGTTGAGCAGTTGCTGCCCTTCCCATTGGCCTTCCTGCAGAATAAAAAGGCCCATCTTGGCAAGACTTTCCGTAGTGATATGCAGTCCGAACCCGCCCGGGCAATGGCCGGTTGCATCTTTCTCCCATTCCCAATGGTGGATTGCCAGCGGCTGGAAAAGCTTGTCTTCCAGATATTCGTCGACCGTCTTCCCCGTAACGTTTTCTACAACGCGGGCAACAAGATACGAGTCGCAGTTGTTGTAGCGCCAGCGGTTGCCCGGCTCATCGCGGAAGCCGCGTTCGAAGATAGTTGCAAGGGGCGAGAACCGTTCGCCTGCGCGCGTCCTGTCGGTAATGCTGTCGCTCCTTAGGCCGGAGGTCATTGAGAGCACCTGATGGAGGCAGAGCTGCTGCCAACGGGCATCGAGAGAGTCCGGCAGTTCTTCCTTTGGAAGAAACTCGATGATGGGCGTTTCCAGGTCGAGCAGTCCGTCCTGAATAGCAAAACCTGCCGCAAGAGCTGTGAACGTCTTGGTGGCCGACCAGCAGACGTGCAGCTCTTCCGCATCATGCCCGATGCCGTATTTCTCGTAAATCACGCGTCCGTGTTGCACTACCATCAGGCTGTGCAGATCGGAGGCGGAAACTGCGTTGACGGCCCAAAACGTGCTGTCCATCTGAGCCGTAATCGCGCTGTCGAGCGGTTCTTCCGCTCTCGGCAGCATTCCGTCGGCCGCTTTCCCGCAGCTCATGAGCAGCAGGCAACATAATACGTAAGGAAGAATGTGTTTCATGATTAGTATAAAGTTATAGCGGAGCATTGCCCCGCTATAATTAGATTTTTTTGTAAAACTCGCCATTGGATTCCCGATGAGTGGGTCCGCTATGCGGGTTCTCGAAGAGGATTACTGATGCTGTTCGCGGAGAAGGTCGTTTACGGTCTTAACCGGGTTGAAGGTCTCGATAGGTACCTCAACGAATACGGTATTCCAGTTGGCCATAGCGCCGTTCCAGAGGCCCGGAAGTTCGAGCGCCTGCAGTTCGCGGCCGTCCTTCGACTTCTGAGAAATGAAGCCGGTAAGCGGATCTACATAATCCTTCAGGCAGAAGCGGTTGCCCTTGTAATCCTTGATAGCGCAAACGAGGTCTACCGGATTGAAGTGGGTGGCCTGCTTCATCAGTTCGGGGTCGGCAATCTGAACCGATTCGAGAATTTGGTCCTGAATAGCGCCCTTGGCGTCGCGTACGAGGAACGGACCACCGCCCGGCTCGCCTTCGTTCTTTACCATGCCGCAAGCGCGGATAGGGCGGTTGAATGCCTCGCGGAGAGCAGCAACACTATACTCCGGCAGGGTGAGGAAGAGCTTCTCTTCGCAGAATTTCTTCATCTCTGCAATGCGCTCTGCCGATACCTCGCCCTCAAGCTCTTTGAGGAATGCGAAAATCTGCTTCTGGAGCGATACAACCACACCGGCAAGAATCTGCTTGTAGCGTACGGTCGGCTCTTTCAGGCGGTCGGGCACTACATTGTCGATATTCTTGATGAACACTACGTCTGCGTCCTGCTCGCCGAGGTTGGCGATGAGTGCGCCATGACCGCCCGGACGGAAGAGCAGTTTGCCTTCGTTGGTGCGGAACGGATTGCCTTCCATATCAGCTGCGATAGTGTCGGTCGAGGGCTTCTGCTCGGAGAAACTTACGTTGTATTTCACGCCGAACTTCTCCTCCATAGCCTTCAGGTTCTCTGCGATATGCTTCTCGAAAAGCTGGCGATGCTCGGTAGAAACGGTGAAGTGAAGATTTACTTCTTTCTTCTCGTTCTTTGCGTAAAGAGCGCCTTCTACCATGTGCTCGAGGGCCGGAGTGCGCGGACCGTCTTCATATGAGTGGAACTTCAGAAGGCCCTTCGGCAATTTGCCGTAGTTCATTGTCTCGAGTAGGGTGCGGACGATGTCCTGGCCCTTGTCGCTCGGGGTCTTCTCTATCAGCTCGCTGTAGAACGCGAAGTTCTTCAAACCTGCGAGGAACTTCTGGATAAACGGAGTCTCTTCGCCGTTCTCGAGATACTCGAAAAGGTTCTTGAACATACGGCTGGCAGCGCCTGAAGCCGGAACAAACTTGAGGATAGTATGGTTTTCTTTCAGATAATCTTCCCATGCCTTGAGGTAAGCTGCATCGTCATCAATGCGCATGATGCCGTTGCCTACGGCTGCGGCTGCAGTAATGTCGAGGTTGGGGAAACCTGTCTTGAAGGAATGAAGCTGTGCTTCTACCTGCTCTGCGCTTACTCCGCGCTGAGCGAATTGCTGAAGGTCTTGTTCGTTAAACATGATATAAGGGTGTTTTTGTTATGGTCGTTAGAAATATGCGGCTCCATGGCTCGCTTTCACGCTTACAAAATTACGAATTTTTTTTGATTCTGCAAAATTTTGTCCCGTTTTGCTGAAAAAAACATGCATTTTTTTGCTTATTTTTACACTCGCTTCCGAGTGGACTCAGAGTAGAGGTAGAGTAGACTTCCATCGGTACTACATTGGTACTACATTGGTACTACTAGCGACTCTCATTCGACTTTTCCAAAGCACCATCATCCTATCTTTCCGCCAAACAATAATAC
>JAGHUE010000168.1 GCA_018064985.1 Candidatus Colicola faecequi
CCCGTAAACGGTCATTGCCAGCGTTCTCGGAATTGGCGTTGCCGTCATTACCAGCACATGGGGCGGACGGACATTTTTCGCCCACAGTTTGGCTCGCTGAGCCACGCCGAAGCGATGCTGTTCATCTACGATGACCAGTCCCAGATTGCTGAACTGCACGTTGTCTTCTATCAGCGCATGAGTGCCCACCAGAATATCGATCTCGCCCCGCAGCAGGGCCGGCAGCAGCTCGTTCCGTTTCTTCTGTGTCGTGCTGCCCGTCAGCAGTTCAATCCGTACACCCGTTCCCGCCAGCATCGTGCTCAGCGTCTGCATATGCTGGTTGGCCAGAATCTCGGTCGGAGCCATCAGACATGTCTGATAGTGATTGTCCTTTGCCAGAAGGGCGCAGAGAAGCGCCACGAGCGTCTTGCCCGAACCTACATCGCCTTGCAGCAAACGGTTCATCTGGTGCCCCGATTTCATGTCCTCGTGAATCTCTTTCACCACCCGTTTCTGGGCGCCCGTCAGAGGGAAGGGCAGGTGATTATGGTAAAAATCGTTGAATGCCTGACCCACCATCGGCATCATGAACCCCTGGCTCTTCAGCGTGTGGTTCTTCGCCTGTTTCAGTATCTGCAGCTGGATGTAGAAAAGTTCCTCGAACTTCAGTCTCTCACGCGCTTTCTGCATCGACTGCTGGTCCTTCGGGAAATGGATATTCAGCAGAGCTGTCGTCAGGTCAACGAGGTGCATTTTCTCCCGGAAGGCCATCGGCAAAGTGTCCGGAATGCCCTCCCGCAAATCGGGCAGCAATCCCTGGATGATGGTTCGCATCGCCTTGTCGTTCAGCGAACCCGTTTTCATCTTTTCCGACGTGTTGTAATGCGGCTCAAGTCCCTGTCTTGTTTTCAGTTGACTCTCGCTCGTCAGTCGCTCCAGTTCCGGATGGACGATGTTGTACGTGTGGTTGAATTCCGACGGTTTGCCGAATAGGATATACGGCACTCCCACCTCCAGTTTCAGGTATTTCACCCCCTGAAACCACACCAGCTCTATCGTGTCGTTGTTCTTGTCCGTAAACAGGGCCGTCATACGTTGCGCTTTGCCTACGCCCACGGTCTTGTATTCCGTTATCACGCCTACAATCTGCACATACGTATCCTCGTCCTCGATGTCCCTTATCTGGTAAAATTGACTCCTGTCGATATACTTGTAAGGGAATATGTACAGCAGGTCGAGAGCCGATTCTACATGTAGCTCCCGACGCAGCAATTCGGCCCTTTTCGCGCCTACTCCCTTGCAATAGTTTATGTCCTTATACCTCAGGTCCAATCTTATTTTTTCCGGAAAAAATGTGTCTGTCTTATCTGCAAGTCGCCTTCCCGTCTGCTCTTCTCGTATGCTGTAGAATCGCTTCGGATAATTCCTTTTGCTCGGGAAGCATCTCTTGCAACGCTCTTTTTATTCAGTTTTTATGCAATAATTTCTGCATGCGGTGTGGTGTGGACTTCGTGTGGACTTAGAGTGGACTTCCATGCGACTTTCTTTTCGCCTACCGTATGCAACTTTCTGCCCATTTTATGCACTTTTTATGCATAAAATCCATTTCCCGCTCAAAATTATCTGCAGAAATGCAGAAGTGCAGTTTTGCTTCTACTTATAATTATCTGCAGAAATGCAGAAGTGCAGTTTTGCTTCTACTCAAAATTATCTGCAGAAATGCAGAAGTGCAGTTTTGCTTCTGCTCAAATTTTTCTGCAAGAATGCAATAATGCAATCCGTGTTTTCGGGCTTTGCTTTTCCTTTCTCTGCCGCAGGGGCTTGGAATGCTTCATTTCAGCGCCTGGTAAACCACCTGGTGCATCAGCGTCTTCGGGTTGTAGCCCGACATGTTCGGCATATTGTTCACGTACATCAGCACAATCAGCTTCTCCTGAGGATCGATGATGTAATCTGTGCCGAACATGCCGCCCCAGCGCATCGAACCTTCGCTCACGATTGTATTGTGTGCGTTTTCGGGTGTAAACACATCCCAAGCCATGCCGAAACCGATTTCCCCGCGCATCTTGCCTACGCCGTTCTTCTGCATCAGCTCCAGCGTCTTCCGTCCGATCACCCGCTTGCCGTTATACGTGCCCTCGTTCAGGATCATCTGGCAGAATTTTGCATAATCCTGAATTGTGCCGACCAAGCCGGCACTCGGGCTGCAGAACATCTTTGCACCCGTATACGGATAATCCTGATATATGCCGTCCACTCGTGTCAACTCGCCGCCTTTCGGGTATTTGTACAGGGTTACCAACCGGTCTTTTTTCTCTTCCGGCAGATAGAAATACGTGTCTGTCATCTCGCAAGGATCAAGCACCCTTTCTTTGATGAACGTATAGATATCCTGCCCCGAGATAATCTCGCAGAGCGCACCTATCACATTCGTGTTGCACGCATACGTGAACGCTTCGCCCGGTTCGTGCTTCAGCGGCATTTTGGCCAGCATCCTCACTTCTTCCTGAAGCGTGATGCTGTCATACGACATATGTGTCGGAATGCCCATTCCTTCGGCTATCTGGTCATAAAAACCGTCGATGCACAATCCCGAAGTATGGGTAATGAAATGC
This sequence comes from Candidatus Colicola faecequi, assembly GCA_018064985.1. GTDB lineage: Bacteria > Bacteroidota > Bacteroidia > Bacteroidales > Paludibacteraceae > Colicola > Colicola faecequi. The sequence continues at coordinate 2,598 of JAGHUE010000168.1, forward strand.
CGGATCGTCAGCGCTTTCTGTGCCGGATGCCCTTTCCATTTGCCGGTTTTCTTGTCATACGAGTCCAGAATCATCGGATTCGCAAACTCCGGGATGTATTTCGTGATCGGCTCGTCCAGCTGCACTTTGCCTTCTTCGAAGAGCGTCATAAAAGCCACGCATATAATGGCTTTCGAAGAACTCGCCATTCGGAAGATGTCGGTCGTCTCGCAGGGAATCCGGTTCTCGATGTCTCGCCAACCGAACGCCTTTTCGTAAACCACCCGTCCGTCATGAACCACCATGCCTACGCATTGCGGCATATAGCCGTTGTTCACATAGCGGTTGTAAGCCGAGTCCACGAGGCTCAGTCTGTCCATATAGAAAGCATCCGAGCAGTCAGCTCCGTAAACCAGCGCTTTTCCTTCCGCTCTGTTTGCCTCTTTGCCTCCGTTTGCCTTCTTGCCTTCGGTTGTATTCTTTGC
>JAGHUE010000186.1 GCA_018064985.1 Candidatus Colicola faecequi
CCAGCAAGTGGGACCTTGTGAATGGCAATTCTGAGGTAGCTGTACTCAATGGTCAGCAGGTGATTGTAATCAACGAGGGTGGTACGAGAATCACTCCGCTCATGAAGACAGACGATTACCTCGGCGATGTCTATACGCTGGAATTTGACTTCTGGGGCACTTCTGATCATACGCCTGACAATCAGATAGCCACGAAATACTATCTCGAATTCAACAATGGTATGTATGTTCGCTTGGATTTTGATGACAATGGTGGGGGATATTATATTAATTGGTACAATGGCTCAACCGGTAATTCCGGCGACAAAAGTGGTGACCTCACCAACATTATACCGGACGAGTGGAACCACCTGGCAGTATCCTTCAACCAGCGTGCATTTAAGGTGTATATCAACGGCGAGCGTGTAGTAGCTGTGCCGAATGCCACCAAAGCCCAATCTTTCACCATCTCCAACGATTTATGGGAGACCCGCGGATATATCAAGAACATCCGTCTTGCCAAGGGTGCTGTGCCTTTGTACGACCGCCTCATGTCTGACGGCAAGATCATCACCTACGCCATCACCTTTGAGACAGGCAGGGCTGACCTCAAGCCCGAATCCGAAGTGGAGATCAATCGTATTGCTAAGCTGATGCAGGAGAATCCGAATCTCTCGTTTGAGGTGCAGGGCCATTGCGATGCTACCGGCTCCGACAAGGTGAACGATCCGCTCAGCCAGAAGCGTGCCGAAGCTATTGTGGCAGCTCTTGTTGATAAGGGTATTGCAGCCGCTCGTCTCACCGCGGTAGGCAAGGGCAGCCATAGCCCGATTGCCAGCAACTCTACCGACGAAGGTCGCGCAAAGAACAGAAGAGTGGAGTTCGTAAAGAAATAAAGGAAAAATCGTAAATCAGATATGAAAAAGACTCTTATTATAGCATCCGTCATGCTTTTTGCAGCAAGCGGTATGCAGGCCCAGTTCTTGGGCAAACTCCTGGATAAAGCTACCGAGAAGGTGGTAAATAAGGCAACGGGCAAATCCACTCAACCTTCAGCAAAGGAGAAAGTGGATCCGATTTTCCTTGACCCGTATTACGGCTCCACGACAGACAATCGTGAGACCTTCTATCCGGATGGAGATGTTCCCGCAGCTTCGGCATCCGATCTCAACTCTCTTCTTGCTAAGATTCCGGCTGCTCCGTCCGGCAGCGAACTCCTGCTTCCGACCAAGGGCACGATGGTTTCTTATCTGCGTGGTTTGGAGGCAGCAGGAAAATGTGCTACCCAGCTTAGCCTCGCAGCAGAAGAGTCAGATAACAATAGGGCTGCAGCCGCTATGCAAGCCCAGCAGAAAGCCGCACAAAAGGCTCAGCAGCAGGCCATGGTACGTGCGCAGCAGACGCAGGATTATGCAGCTGAAGCAATGAAAGTTTACGAAGGTATGTCGCCTGAAGAGCTGAACCGCATCATGGAATTAGGCCAGAAATTGGAGAACATGAGCGACAAGCAGGCAGAAGCCTACATGAAGGCCCATCCAGAGGATATGGCTCTCATGCAGAAATATGCAGGCAAGATGATGCAACTCAATGCGCATCGTCCTACTCAGCAGGTGGATATGTCTGCCTTTGCAGACGCTGATACGGAAGTTTATGAAGACAAAGCGCGTTCGCTGCTTACATCGGTGCCTACCTTCGATAGGTTTGCCGAGCGTGAAGCTGCCAAGCTGGAAGATGAATACAACCGCATTCTCGAGAATGGCGGCAATGCGCAATCGATTCTGGCCAAGGTAAAGGACTACAAGCAGTACATCAGCAATGCCTGGAGCAAATACCTGACTGACTTGGCAGCAAATGTGAAGAAAGAGTTGCTTGCGCAGGCTAAGGCTCCCAACTGCTCTATGTCCGGTATCTACGATGATGTAGAAAGACTCTGCGACCTCTTGCGCACCAGCACCTATCCTGATAATTTCTATGTTTCAGCACCGGTATTCTGCCAGAAAGAAGTTGTCCGTCAGATTAAGCTCAACAAGGAAGAATACCTCGTCCGTCCGGAGAACTTCCTCTCCTCGATGACTGGTCTCGTTCTTTACAAGCGCAATTATGAAACCGGCAATCTTTTCCGCTTCAATGCTGGCAAGTGGAACCGTATGCCCGACGAATTCGAACTCGACTACGAGAAGAATGTAGAGCCGGCCGAGAATATGATTGTCACTTCGGCCGACGGCAAGCGTCAGGCTGTAGTGAGCGGTACAGCCGGCTTTATCCGTCTGCCGGAAGGTGGAGTGGTTTATCCGAATGCTGTAGAAGTTAGCGGCAATACTATCCGCTGGTCTACCTTTGAGAAAATCGAAGGCCAAAACCAGGACGAGATGGATACCTGGCAAATTGTAGAGTGCACCTATTCACTCTGATCCGTTGAATGAAGCGACGCTTCTTCATATTGCTTTGCGCTTGCATGGAAATTATCTCCTTGCAAGCGCAAACTGCTTCCGATTTCCGCCGGCAGCATCTCGAGTTGTGGCAAGAAGCGGATTCGTATGTAAAAACACAGCGATCCGGTTGGCAGGAAATATGGCACGGATTCGGGGTGGACAGCATGCTGGCTGAGGCTGTCGTTTTTCCGGAGATGGTCCGCTTCTCCAAACTGCAGAATCAGGCAGAGACGGTCGCTCTCCGCTTGCGATATGCTGCTCAGGGCAGCGGTTTGTGCGATTACAGTATCGGTCGTTTTCAGATGAAGCCCTCCTTTGTGGAAAAGGTGGAGAAACGATGGATGAAGAGCGAACTGGCTTCGCAGTACGGACAATCGTTCGATCTGTCGGACAGTCGGGATGCGCGGATTGCACGGATAGACAGAATGGAAGATGAGTTGTGGCAATGTGTCTATCTCTCGATGTTTATCCGTCTGCTCTATCTTGATTATCCCGGATTGGCGGAATTGCCCTCCGAAAAACAGGTGGCATTTGTGGCTGCGGCTTATAATCGCGGTTGCCCGCTTCCGGGAGTGGGGCAGGGAAAGAAGGACTATCTTGAGAAACGGGTTGCAGTCCGCTCGTTTCATACGCTGATGATAGCCGGAAAGAATACCGTTCGATATGTTTATTCGGAAATAGCTACCCTACGCTACAAAGAATTGCAGCGGATGCGGTAAACTGCTCATTATCAACTCTGACAACAAATAGAGCGGGGCGTCGGAAGATTGGCTATAAAAAAATAGGAGCCGTCTCCCGACGCCTCCTACTCTTAATTAACCTTTAAATCTAATACTATGAAAAAATCATAGTGCAAAATTAGTATTTTCTGCTGAAACAAACAAGTATTTTTCATGTTTTTTGCAAAAAAAAATGCATTTTTGTTGTTTATATCAAAAAAATGTAGTACTTTTGCACCCGCTTTCGAAAAAACATGTCGTCACGGCTTGTAAATCGAATGTCAAGCACTAAGTATCCGCGGAGGCAAGGAAGCAAATAAGCCGGGCGGATATGTGTTTTGGAAAGATGGTAGAGTGGTCGATTACACCGGTCTTGAAAACCGGCGTGCTGAGAGGCACCGGGGGTTCGAATCCCTCTCTTTCCGCTGACAAAAGCTCCGTGTGAGCAAAAGCAAATCTAGCAGGAACTTCCGTTTCTGCTTTTTTTGTGCATTCAGCTCGTTGCGGACAAATTGTGCTCAAAAGCAGCGGGAAACGGCTCATTTGTTTGCAGATTCCAAAATTTTGCACTACCTTTGCAGACGTTTTCTTCTCTGAAGAATTTAATCTACGATATGGAATATAAAATGTTAGCCAAGACCTTCAAGGGTCTTGAAGAAGTACTGGCCAAGGAGCTGGTTGATTTGGGTGCGAATGAAGTACAGATAGAGCGTCGGGCCGTCAGCTTTGTTGGCGATAAGGCGTTGATGTATCGTGCGAACCTTGAGTTGCGTACGGCTTCGCGCATTCTCAAACCGGTGAACAATTTCCGGGCGAAAGATGCCGACGAGGTGTATGAGAAAGTAAAGATGATGCAGTGGGATGAGTTCCTTTCTGTTGATTCGACTTTCGCAATCGATGCGACTGTTTATTCGGAATCGTTCCGTCACTCGGGCTATGTTACGTATCGCGTCAAGGATGCTATTGCTGACTATTTCGTAGAAAAGACGGGAAAGCGCCCGTCGGTTAAGGTGAGCAATCCGGATGTGATGATCAATGTCCATATCGCAGGTGAGGAAGTTACTATTTCGCTCGACTCGTCGGGCGAGTCGCTCCATAAGCGCGGCTGGCGTGAAGCCACTACCGAAGCTCCGATTAACGAGGCATTGGCTGCCGGTCTGCTTCTTCTTTCCGGTTGGAAAGGCCAATGCGATCTGTATGACCCGCTCTGCGGTTCGGGCACATTCCTGATTGAGGCCGCCATGATTGCTCTCGGCATAGCTCCCGGTATCTACCGCTCCTCGTTCGCTTTCGAGAAGTGGCCCGACTTCGATGCTGAACTCTTCAACGAGATTTACAACGACGATTCGCGCGAGCGTGAATTCAACTTCCATATCTATGGTTCGGATGCTTCGTTCTATTGCACGAAGGTGGCTGAGAAAAACGTGCAATCGGCCGGTCTGCAAAAATACGTGAGCGTTAAAATGTGCCGTGTGCAGGAGTTCAAGCCCGAAACGCAGAACGCTTTCGTGATTACGAATCCGCCTTATGGCCAGCGACTGGGTGCGGATGCGGATATCTGCACACTCTACCGCGAGATCGGCAACGAGCTCAAGCAGCAGTTTGCCGGTTCCACCGCATGGATCATCTCGTCAAACGAAGATGCGCTCAAGTGCATCGGTCTGAAGCCCAGCCGCAGGATTCCGATTCTCAATGGCGACCTCGATTGCCATTTCAATCAGTACGAACTCTTTTCCGGCGACCATAAAGAATATAAGACCGCATTGGCAGAAGGACGTATTGAGAAGAAAGAAGGATCTGATTATCAGCACCATAAGTATCAGACTCACCACCGCTCGGATAGCGCCCCGAAGTCGTATCGCCGTCCGCATCGTGAGGATGATGAGAAGAAACCGTTCCGTCGCGACGATGAGAGAAAACCTTTCCGCAAAGACGGTGAGGAGCGCCGTGGATTCCGCGGAAGCGATGACCGAAAGCCATTCCGCAAGGATGGTGACCGCAGGAAGTTCGGCCATGATGACAATGTAAACAGAGGAGGACGTCGTCCGTATGGAAAAGATTCTGATAGATGATTTCAATTATCCGCTTCCCGACGAGCGGATAGCCAAATACCCGTTAGCAGAGCGTGATTCGTCGAAACTGCTTGTGTATCAGGATGGTACGATTCGCGAGGACCATTTTGTCGGTATCGGCAATTATGTTCCGGAAGGGTCCCTCCTTATATATAATAATACGCGCGTAATTCAGGCGCGCCTGATTTTCCACAAGGAATCGGGCGCAAGGATAGAGGTTTTCTGCCTTGGACCGGTGGCTCCGTCCGATTATCAGCTCTCGCTTACCTCCACCACGGGCTGCACATGGAAATGCATGATCGGCAACCTCAAGAAGTGGAAGTCGGGAAGGTTGGCACTCCATGTGCAGAAGGGCGATTTTGCCGCTACGCTCTATGCCGAACGGCTGTCAACGACCGGCAATACGCATGAGGTAGCTTTTTCTTGGGACGACAGTAGTGTGTCGTTTGCCGAGATTCTTGATGCAATGGGCGAACTGCCTATTCCTCCCTATCTCAACCGCTCGACGGAAGAGTCGGACCTGAAAACGTATCAGACGGTTTATTCACGCATCAAGGGCAGCGTGGCTGCTCCTACTGCCGGTCTGCATTTCACGGATCGTGTGCTTGCAGATTTGCGTGCGCGGGGAATCCGTACGAGCGAACTGACGCTTCATGTGGGCGCCGGCACGTTCCAGCCTGTGAAAACAGCCGACGCCAACGAGCATACGATGCATACTGAGATTATTGCCGTTCCGCGGCAGGTGATTGTGGATGTGTTGGAAAACCTCGGGCATATCGTGGCTGTCGGAACAACGAGTGTCCGTACGCTGGAGTCGCTTTATTATCTGGGCGAACGGGTGCTCCGCGGGGATGTGCTGCATGTGGATCAGTTCGAACCTTATCAGGAAGGTCATTCCATGACAACGGCTGAGGCGCTGGGTTGCCTTCTCGATTATCTTGACCGGACGGGCCAGGATACGCTTCATGCCGAGACACAGATTATGATCGAGCCGGGTTTCCAATTCCGCATCGTGGAGCAGATGATTACCAATTTCCACCAGCCGAAGTCAACGCTTCTGCTGCTTGTTTCGGCTTTTGTGAAAGGCGATTGGCACACCATATATGATTATGCGCTCGCGCACGATTTCCGTTTTTTGAGCTATGGCGACAGTAGCCTGCTCTTCCGCCGGAACTGATTTTCGGAAGTCGCATGGAAGTCCCATCAAAGTCGCTTGAAAAATTCTACTGAAAGTCTACTCTACTTCTACTCTAGGTCCACACAAAATGATAGATACACATTGCCATATTGATGATGAGGTTTTTCTGCCCGAATTGGACGCTGTTGTGGCACGCCAACGTGAAGCCGGAGTGGAGGCAATCCTGGTACCTGGCGTGAATAAGTCATCGCTGCAGTCGGTCCCGGAAGTGTGCGGAAAATACCCGGGATATTTATATCCCGCATTGGGTCTTCACCCGGAGGATGTGGGAGCCGATTGGCAGGATGTTCTGGCCGATACCCGCATGAAAATCGATGAAATGGGTGTTTTTCCCGCGTCGGAGACGGGGGTGATAGCTATCGGGGAGATCGGATTGGACTATCATTGGTCGACAGAATACAAGGATGCACAGCACGAGGCTTTCCGTGAACAGCTCCAATGGGCAATGGATCTTGACCTTCCTGTGATGGTTCACGCGCGTGATGCGGCAGAGGATACGCTCCGAATCGTGAAGGAATGCTATACGGAGGCTCAGCGGCAGGGCAAACGGCTTCGGGGTGTGATGCATTGCTACAGCGGCAGCCGTGAGATTGCCGATGAATACCTCAAAATGGGTTGGCTGCTCGGAGTAGGAGGGGTGATTACATTCAAAAACTGCCGTCTGGCCGAAATGCTGTGTCCGACCGACGGAAAGAAACAGCCCGTTCCGCTCAGCAGTTTGGTGCTGGAGACGGATGCTCCATATATGGCGCCGGTTCCGCATCGTGGAAAACCGAACGAAAGCCGATATATGACCTATGTTGCGGCCCGATTGGCAGAAGCATACGGAACGACCGAAAAAGCGGTAATTGAGGCAACGAACAGGGCTGCAAAAGCACTTTTTGGTGTAAAATAAGCAAAAAACGTTTTTTTTTTCATAAAATGTATTGTCATATCAGTTTTTTTTTGTAATTTTACCGCCGAAAATGAATTTTTGACATGGTGTGAGCGTAAAGCTTATCACTAAAGTTCAATCAGGAGAGATGCTCGAGTGGTTGAAGAGGCACGCCTGGAAAGCGTGTAAACTCCAAAAGGGTTTCCGGGGTTCGAATCCCCGTCTCTCCGCAAAGAACAAACAGACGAAGCAGCGGCTAAGGCCGCCCTTCGTTATGTTGTTTCATTTGCGCGCACACGCGAAAAAATAAGGGAAAGGTGCAATCCCTCGGAAAAAATGCCCGATACCATCAGAAAAAACATTTACTTCCCCGCGAAATAAATCTTTATTAAATAACTAAAAAACACAAAACAATGAAAAAAGTATTTGCAACCCTTACGGTACTCGCAATGCTCAGCTTTGGTAGCGTTGCTGTAATGGCTCAAGAAGAAGCAGCTCCTGCTGCAGAAACCACTGAACAGGTAGTTGAAGACGAAGCAGCTGCAGTAGAAACTGTTGCTGAAGTAGCAGCAGAAGAAGTTGCTGAAGACGGCGGCCTCGTAGCTCTCCACAAGGCTCTCAAGACTAAGTTCATCGAAGGTGGTGCCGGCTTCATGGCAGCTACCCTCCTCTGCTTGGTATTCGGTCTCGCTCTCTGCATCGAGCGTATCATTTACCTCTCTCTCGCTAAGACCAACACCAAGAAGCTCCTCGCTGACGTAGAGGCAGCTATCGAAAAAGGTGGTATCGACGCAGCTCTCGACGTATGCCGCAACACCCGTGGTCCTGTAGCATCTATCTTCTATCAGGGTCTCAGCCGTTACGACGAAGGCGTTGACGTAGTAGAAAAGACTGTTGCTTCCTATGGTGGTGTTCAGCTCGGTCTCCTCGAGAAGAACCTTTCTTGGATCACCCTCTTCATCGCAATCGCTCCGTCCATGGGTTTCATGGGTACCATTATCGGTATGATCGCTGC
>JAGHUE010000153.1 GCA_018064985.1 Candidatus Colicola faecequi
CGTCGAGTTCTGCTGGCATTTCTTCTTTGACGCCTCCTGCCAGTTCCTGCCTGCTATCAAAGCCGTCTACCTGCCTTGGTTTCTGATAGCTCTTATGTGGACGAAATTGTTCAACTATGTCGTCCGGCGCCTCCATTTGAAACCGTTTGTCGTCATATCGGCTGCCATCCTCATGCATATCATTGGCCTCTGGCTGTTCAAAACCGATCGCTCATGGCTCAACCTCGGTTATGCCCTGGTCTTCTACCTCTTCTACTACCTCGGCGGTCATCTCGACGTCCTCCGTCGTCTCCCCGGTATCGTGTGGCTGTTGGTCTACATCGTAACCATTTTGGCCAATAATATCGTTATAGGTGGAATGCCCAATCTGCAGGGTGGCTTCAGCGAAGGATATTGGCAGATTCCGTTCTCGCTTCTGATGGGCCTGTCCGGCAGCATGGCTTTCATCAAGTTGATGGACAAAATCGGTCATTGTGCCCCGGTCGAATACCTCGGAAGAAGAACGCTCGTACTCTATGTCCTCTCCAGCCCGTTGCAACTGGCTATGGTTTGTCTTTGTGACGATATTTTCCTGTCCCTCCATGCGCAGAATGCCGTTCTCGCGGGATGTTTCTGGGTGCTGATGGTCTTTGTCCTTCCATTGATTCTTCTCTCCTTCCTTCACAATCTGCTCTCCACGCGATACCTCCGTTTTACCCTCGGACAATGGTAAAAAATACTCCGTCCGAAAATGTACGATTTTTAAGATTTGGCCCTTGCTGCGTCCAAGCCACTTCGATAGGACTTAGAGTGGACTTCCATGCGACTTTCTGCTCGGAAGAATCCATCTCAAAAATATACGATTTTTAAGATTTGCATCATTCTCCCCGTTATGGAAGACTCCGATGACCACGAAGGCTGTGCCGGTGTAATCATGGCTGTCACGATGGCTCTTGCTATCGTCGCATTGATAATCTATTTGATGTCTGTATTATGAAAACGAAGTTTTACCTCTTCATCCTTCTTCTGCTTCCTCTGGCCGCTTTTGCCCAGTCGCCCGAGCAGGAAGGCAAAGTCCCGTTCAACGGACAGATAGTTGACCTCCTCGGCCAACCCGTTAAGGGTGTCAAAGTTTTTGTCTTCGACCGCAATTATTCCACCATTACCGACCGAAAAGGACGCTTTGGCCTCACCAACGTCCTCCCTACCGATACCGTCCATCTCATCTACCGTCGCCAGCAATACGACATCCCCGTAGCGGGCAACAGAAGCCTCCGCATTGTCCTCGGCGACCAGTTCAACTACAAGGCCGAGCCATCCGTCGAAATGGAAAACCTCGGCTACGGATGGGTCAGCCGTCGTGAGTCCGTCAGCTCCTCCTCCGGTATCTCGGGAGAGACGCTTCGTCGAACGGGTAAAATCCATCTCCTGGATGCCCTTCAGGGCCTTGTCCCGGGGCTCTACATCCAGGGTAGCGCCATGAGCGGAGCCAAAGTCAACATCCGCGGAATCAACTCCATCAACTGCCCCACCGAACCCCTTTATATCGTCGATGGGGTAGAGGTGACATCTCTCGATTTCGTCAATATCTACGATGTTGAAAGTGTCGAAGTCATGAAAGATGCCTATATATACGGTTCCCGCGGAGCCAATGGAGCCATCCTCGTTACAACCAAGAAATAACGCCGTATCTGTCTGATTGTCATGGATATAGAACAATTCCGTCTCGCTTGCCTCTCGCTGCCTTTCACCTCGGAAGACATGCCTTTCGATGATACCGTGGTCGTCTTCCGTCTCAAAGGCAAGATCTTCGGTTGCATAGCGCTCGACCAACCCGATATCGTCATCCTCAAGTGCGATCCCGAGTATTCGCTCGACCTTCGTGCGCAGTATTCCGCCATCGAGGGCGCCTATCATTGGAACAAGAAATATTGGAATCAGATTTCCCTCTTCGGCAATGTGCCTGACGAGCTCTTCCTTCGGCTCATCCGTCACGCATACCTCGAAGTCAACAAAAAGCTTCCCAAAAAAGACCGTGTGGAGCTCTGATTCCGTCTTGCAGTTCTGCAGTTTTGCAGATCTGCAGAACTTTCAAAGCCCGTTTCCCGTCTCCCGAATCTGCAATTTTGCAATACTGCAATAGTGAACAGCAACAAAAGCAACAAACAAAAATGCCCGATATGAAAAAGCTTTTCCTCTCTCTTGCGCTCCTTTGCGCAACAATTCTCCTCAATGCTCAAACCCTTCCCGCACTTTGGGTGGTCCAGGAAGGTGAAACGGCTTACAAAGCCAATATTGCAGGCGATGGCCTCATCTCCCGTCTCGGCAATTCCGATTATGAGCTCTCTTTCCCGGCTGCAAATCTCAAAAAGGGGACGCTTCTCGAAGCCGACTTCTCCTTCCGTGCCGATTCCAAAGATGCTCCTCGTCATTACATCCTCGAGCAGCTTTCCAAAGGTGCTTGGCTCCCGGTTGACACCTTCAAAGTAACTATGGAACGTCCGGCCAATGGCGAGTTTGCAACGTCTCTCCATACGTTCCGTCTTCCCGCCAAGGCCAAAGGCCTTACTCTCCGTCTTCGTGCTCTCGAACCGGCTGCTCAGCCTGTCACTCTTGCGCATCAGACCAATGTGGGCGCTTACGTCAACGAACTCGGCAAAATCCAACCCAAAGATACGCTTCGTGTTCTCTGTATCGGCAATTCGTTCACCTATGTCTTCCAGGCGCCCTACATGCTCAAGCAGCTTGCCATCAGCCAGGGACATTTCATCGATATGCACGCAACTCTCCGTGGCGGCTACAACTTCGGCGACCATCTCCATATGCAAGGTACCGATGAAGCCATCCGTGAAGGCCACTACGACTTCGTTTTCCTCCAGAATCAGAGCCAGACCAATGCCTGGTATGCTCAGGATAGCGTGAAAAACCGTCAGACCCTAGCCGATGCTGAAGAGCTTGTCCGTCGCATCCGTACCTATTCCCCGAATGCCAGAATCATCATCGAGAGCACTTGGTCTTATCCGGGTGGCAATTGCGGTGGCTTCGGATCTCTCGAGACGTACGACGATTTCATGGAGCAGGGCAGTCGTCTGATTGCCGAACGTGTCGGTGGTCAGGTTTCTTATATCAATCGTGCCTTCATCCAGGCTCGCGCGCTTTATCCCGAACTCGAAATCTACGGGGGTGATGCAAAGCACCAGTCTGCTTACGGCTCCTATCTCAAATCTTGTATCAACTATTCTGTTCTCTTCGGAGAACCGTTCCCTGTAGCTCCCCGCAAGCTTCGTGGCAACAAGGCCAATCCCGATCTTTGGTTCGACCATTCCGTAGCCCTCAAGCTTCGCCATGCTGCCGCTTCAGCCTTCATCCCGCAGAAATAATCCCGGTCCTTTTTTCCGCGGTTTGACGTTCTTCAGCTGACTTTGTTAGCGGTTCTTTTTTCTTCAGCGGCTATGCCGCGGTTCTTAATCTTTACAGTATGACCCGTCAAGAAACCGTGCTCAATTATCTCGACGAGCACCAGATTCCGTACTCCTGTTACAACCATCCCGAAGGCAAAACCATCGAAGAGGCCAAGCGTTGGTGGAAAGACGATGGCTCTGTCCATTGCAAGAATATTTTCCTCCGCAATCACAAAGGCAATCAGCATTACCTGGTCTGCTTCCATTGCGATCACGACCTTGATATTCACGACCTTGAGCATCGCCTCAAGGAGGAACTCATGTCGCAGGGCTTCAATTCTCCCGGCAAACTCTCTTTTGCTTCTCCCGAACGAATGATGCGTTATCTTGGTCTCGAGCCCGGTAGCGTTTCGCCTTTTGGCCTCATCAACGATGTCGAGCATCATGTTATCCTTTTCCTTGATGACTGCCTTGCCGAAGCCGACTCGCTCTCTTCCCATCCAAACGATTGCCGTGGCACGGTTGTCATCCGCCGCAACGACTTCCTCCGCTATCTCTCCACCCTCGGCAACACCTACCGCTTCATGAAGCTCTACGATTGATTGCTATATATGTATATAATTTGTCGATTTTGTAGAAAAAAGGTGTAATCGTAGCCTATTATTTGCCCATATCAGCTTTTTTTACTACTTTTGCAGCACCCAAACGAAAGAGTGCAGTAAGATAAAATAGTGAGACGTCAAAAGTTCATACACGCGCAGGCGCGACGCATCTACATGTGCGTCGCGATGGTCTTTTGCCTGATAGCTCCGGCAGCTGCTTATGTGGCTGACGGTACTTCGTGGTGGAACACCCGCTATCGTACTTCGGAAGGCACGGAATTCTGGCTCAATTACATGCGAAATGCGGGTAAGGCCAAGGGCCAGCAGGACTTGCATCTCCGGATGTATGCCACTGCTCGTGAAGCAGCGCATGTTTGCGTATATTTCAATACGGATACTTTGGCTGCCACTTGGGCTCCTACCGACTCGGTTTCTTTTGATGTTCCTGCCGGTGGTTTGGCCGGTTTGGATAATGCTGCTTCGCTCGACAACCTGTACACCTATCTCGAGGATGCTACTGATCAGCATAAAGCTGTCTATGTCACATCTTCTTCTCCCGTTTCGCTCTACGCGCTCAACTATGCGGACAATTCCTACGACGCTTCCAATATTCTGCCAATCAGCGCGCTCGGCAAGGAACATGTGATTCAGACAAATTGGGAAGACGAGGCTGCCACGGAATTCAGTATCACATCCCCGTACGATCAGAATCAGGTTACGATCACCGTTTTGGAGAATGGTGTGCAGACGCAGGTCATTTCCCGTATTTTCAGCAGAGGTGATACCTATATCCATCGCGGCCAGGCTTCTCAAATCGATCTCTCCGGTACTTCTATCTGCTCTTCCAAACCGATTATGGTTATGCAGGGCGGTCAGAACGCCAGTATTCCTACCAAGATAAGTCCGCAAAGTCATATCTTTGCTCAAAGCTATTCTTCCGACAAGTGGGGCTGCCATTTCGTCGTCCCGCGTACCGCTCAGCAGGACTATGATGTGGTCCGTTTCACGGCTGCTGAAGACAATACCGAAATTCGCCGTGGTGGCTCAATCGATACTGTCCTCAACCATGGTGGCACCTATGAGGTGCAGATCGATTGGTTTATGATTGGAGCTGATGTCTTGAGTTTTACTACTTCCAAAGCCGCTTATTGCCAGCTTTATCTTTCTGGCTCGAGTGCAAACGACAATGGTCTCGGTTCTCCGGCTTTGATGCCTATAGTTCCTTTGGAATTGTCGCTTCGGACGCTTATGAGTGCCAATTATGAGTTTGAGAAAGATGCGGCTGCCAATATCAATTACATTCAGGAAAACTATTATATTTGTGTTGTTACGCCTACTGAAGGCATCGGCACAATGCTGATTGATGGGCAATTGGTCAATCAAACCCTTTTCCGACCGGCTGGTATGACTTGGCGTGGGCGGCCGTATTCCTATGCGGTTATTCCTGTTTCCGCCGGTGTACATCAGTTGGACAATCCTTCTTGTTCTTATGTCGCTTACAACTATGGCCTCGCCAGATATCGTATGGCAGGCGAAGTGGCCCGTCCTACCGAGTCTTACGCTTATTCTGCAGGCAGCCGCGTTGAGCGTTCTATGGATATGGTCATCGATGGTGCGTACGCCTGGCATAAGAGTGTCTGTGTGACCGACCCTGGCGTAAGTTTCGCCAGTTTGATCAACTATGATTTTGATTCTATCCGTTGGGAATTTCCGCAGAATTCAGGTAGTATTATTTCCCGCTCTCCATACCCGGAAAACAAAGGTGACTCGGCCGTAGTCTTCAAGTTCCGCCACCGCTATACCGAAGGCAGCAAGAAGCATGGTGATAAGAAAAACAAAGTGCCCGATAATGATACGGTTCTTATGATTGTGAACCGCACCACTCCCGTTTGCCAGTATCCCATCAAAGATACAATCATGGTACTTGTGCAGGTGGGCGACACTTTTGATATTCATGAAAACTTTGAGCGTCGTCCTGATTCGGTTGTCTGTGTCGATGAAGCGATGCGCTTCAAGTATTGGAATGATTCTCTCCAGCGTGAAGTGACGGTTACAATCCATGCCGATACGCTCAACCCTGTGGAGTTTAATGGCCAGTTATACTATTTCCGGCCAAATACCCCCTACTTCTTGGATAATACGCTCAAGACGCACATGACGGATGTGGAAGGCAATCAGTTCGAATGTGACTCGATTATCCACCAGCACTTTATTATCATGAAGGCGGAGAGCGATGGCTATTCCGCCGACCTCTGTATCAAAGATTTGCCGTTTGATACGATTCTGTATCATGAATGGAAGGGAAAAAATTTCTACCGCGACTCTGTCGGCGATTGGCACAAGGAGATTGCTGTCATGCGCGATACAGATACGATTCACATCGACCTTCTTCCTGAAGAAATAGAGAGCCTTCGTAACCGGGGTGCCGATACACTTCTTACGTGGAGCCGACGGTTTGAGACGGCTAACCTCTGCGACTCTTCAACTAATATTACCCTCCATGTATCCCCGAGTTTCCGCTTTGAGGAAAATCTGGCTGCTTGTCTTGAACCCGGCGGTTCGTTTGATTGGGAGTTTTGGGAAGAACGTCGGGGTAGGGATGAACTGTTCCTCATTACGGATAGCGGCCGAATCAATGTCGACAGGATTCCTATAGATAGTGCGGGTGATTTTATCTACGAGATTCCGTATGTTGCTACTTGTTCGCAATGCAATTCCTGCGACTCGACTTACGTGCTTAATTTGGCAGTACGTGAGCGTTTCGTCTATGATTCTGCCCGAACGCTTTGCTCTACGGATACCCTTCATTGGGAAGGCCTTGTTTATATGGGTGCTGATTATTCAGATCCGCAACCGGATTATGTGCTTGTTCCTGATGAGGGCCTGACATTCCACTACGAAGGGACTTCTGTGCAATATGGGTGCGACTCTGTGTTCGATTTTTCCATCTGTGTAACCCCATCTCATCTTATCCCGGATAGTGTTACTGTTTACCATCTCTGTGACGGCCAATCCTATACGTTCCTTGATTCTACCTATACGTTCCATTTGAGGGGCGATTCGGTTGAATCGTTCTATTTTTCCGACACGGTTCCCACTGTCTACGCTTGCGATGGCGAACATCATTGCGATTCTGTCATAGCTCATTTGATATATGTGCATCCTATTGCGCATGACACGGTTTGGACGCAGCTTTGCTTTGATAGTGCGACTGTGTTTGTTTGGGAGGGCCATTCCGATTCTTTGTATCATGTGGAAGGCGATAGCCTCGTAAGTACTATTTTCATTCCGTCTCTGGGTGATTATACATTTGTTGATACGCTCAAGTCATGTCATTATTGCGATCAGGGCTCGTGCGATTCTATCGTGGTACTCAAGCTGGCCGTTCGGCCGAATAAGCTGACTGAACTCACGGATACTATCTGCTCATGGGCTTTGCCTTTCGAATGGGTTGTCGGTGAAGATACGGTTGTTTGCCATTCCAGTGGTGTTTATACCGATACGCTCCTCACTTCAAGCGGTTGCGATTCTGTCGTCGTTTTCGACTTGCACGTGATGATGGAGAACTACCACGAAGATGTCTATGATACGGTATGCTCTAATGGCGGTTTGTTCCAGTTTGGCGATACGCTTATTGATCTTTCCCTTTTGCCGACTGACCAGACGGTAGAATTCGAGCAGTCGGTTGACTATGGCTCTTGCTCTTTCCCGCAATACCTCCATCTGGTCGTTCATCCGCATTTTGTATCGGAGCAGGATACTGTTGTCTGCCAGAACACACTTCACCCTGATTGGGTCTGGACCAATGTGTATGGTGATGTTGTACGTACTATCTCTATAGCGGATAGCGGTAATTTTGTTTATTCCGATACGCTTCAGACGGTTTATGGCTGTGACTCTATATTCCGTCTCAATATCCGTGTCTCTCCATCCTTCCGTTTTGATTCGGTTTATACCATTTGTCAGAACGAACGGATTACCTGGATGGGTAAGAGCTATTGCGGAGACAGATATGGTGCCTCCGTTTCCATAGAACCGGGCAATACATCTGATACGCATCAGGATCGTATATCTTTTACCCCTGTTCTCGGGGATTCCGTGCTTTCTGTGGGTGATTGTTATGATACGATCAGTTATGTTTCCCAGGAAGGTTGCGATTCCATTTATTATCTTAAACTGACTGTGCTTCCGCAGTACGATATAGTTGTAGATGAAGATGTGTGCGATACCGATGGTTTCCATGTGTTCGAGGGAACGGATTCTTGGGGTAATTCCTATCTTGATTCTGTCTTCTTTGCTCCTATCACCCGTATGAGAGACAGTATCAATAAAGATACGTTGTTCTTCAGTCGTGTTTATCGTCTTCAGTCAGTCAATGGCTGCGACTCTGTTATTTATCGTCATCTTACGGTTCACCCTTCCTATGAGTTTGTGCATACCCAGCACAAATGTTCTGATGATGTGTTTACTTGGCGAGGGAAAGACTATTACTCGGAGGGCATTTATTACGAGCAACATACTACCGACAAATGGGGGTGTGATTCCACCTATGTACTCTATTTATTCGTTAAGCCTGTCGTGATTGTCAATATTGATACCACCATCTGTTCTGGTGATACATTATTCCACTATAGTCGTCTTTCTCGCCCCAACGGCACATGGGAGGAGGATACTACTATTGTCTGGGTTCCCGGTATGGAGCCTGACCGCACCTACGATTGGCATCTGCGGTATTATGGTGGATGTGACTCCATTATTTATCATTATACGGTTCACACGCGCCCCTCCTACTCGTTCTACGATGAGGTGTCTCTTTGCTCCAATGAGCCGTATACGAGCGAACGATTGCAACACACTTGGGACGATTGGTTGCTCGAATACGATACCGATACATTTGTCTTGCCCTTTGATACCGTCATAAGCGAGCATTTGGAGGCAATCAATAGCTGCGACTCTTCTTATTACCTTCATGCTCATCTGTCTCCTGCATACCGCCATGTGGATTATGACACCATTTGTTCCGACGGATCATATGTATGGCGAATGAATATGTATCAGGATCTGGTGCCCGGTGAGCACAGTTTTATTGATTCTTTGCAGACGGTCAACGGTTGTGATTCATTGTATGAGCTGAGGCTTATGGTCAATCCTGCTTATTTCATCGTTTTGCACGATACGATTTGTGACAATGGGCAGTATGCTTTCGGTTCACGGATGCTTACCGATGAGGGCTTTTATGCTGATTCGCTACGAACCGGTCTTGGCTGTGACTCTATTATTCACCTGTACCTTACCGTATTGGGAACTACTGCCGATACGCTTTATGATACAATCTGCATAGGTGATACGTATTACCTTCACAATGTGCCGCTTGTAAGGCCTGGTATTTATCGTGATACGACACTCAATGATTGGGGTTGTGAACTTTACACAATGCTGTATCTTGAGGTCGAGGAGCCTACTGTCATGAGGGTCGAAGTCCCGGATGCTTGCGCCGACGATAAAGTGCTGCAGTTGAATTATTCGTACGAAGGACGTGCTCCGATTGCTTTCAGCGTACACTTTGACGATGCTGCACACAACGTTGGCTTTATGGACATCATTAATCAGCCTATTTCCGACGCGGATGAGCTCTCATTGAGTATTCTTATGCCGTCCGGTGATCCGCTCCCGATGCCTAATCAACCCTATTTCAATACGCAGGGTACGGCTTCTTGCCGGATCTATGAACCTCATCTTTCCTATCCTCAGCCTGGCACTTATCGCGTACATATTTCATGGGATAACGGCATCTGCGACCCGACTCGAATACAGTCTGACACCACGTTCCTTCTTCGCTATCCGTCATGGATTCATGAGCAGCATTGGAATGATGCCGTTCTGTTGTTTACATCTCAGTATAATGGTGGCTACGAGTGGAGCCATATCCAATGGATGCGTAACGGGGTGGATATTCCGGGCGAAACACGCGAATATTTGTATCTCCCGCATTTTCTTTACACTTCATCCGATGATTGTCTGCTCATGGATACACTTGTGCAATATTCCGCTCGTCTTACCAGGGCCGGTGATAGTGTAGAAGTGGAGACTTGTCCGATTATTCCGGTTCAGACCTATGATGAAGTTCTTCCGCAGGATTTCTATTATGCAGTTGTTCCTACGTTGGTTCCGATGGATCTCCATCGGGTAAACATCTTGTGCAATGTAAGTGGCCGTTACCGTATCTTCTCTGAATTGGGAACGTTGGTTGCTTCCGGCACATTTGCCCCTTGCTCTGCCGAGCATTATGCTCAGGAGGTGGAACTTCCTGTCCGTCAGGGCACATATCTTGTTCAATTAGATGCAGGTGATTATGGCCGTCGCACTGTCCGAATAGTTGTTACTCCTTGATGCGTTCTCGCTTTCTCATATTGTTCTTGATGTCGTTCTTCCTGCTGCAATCGGTTGATGCGCAGGAAGCGTATGATCGTATCAAGCGTGCTGGTTCCGGCGTTTCGTTTGATGGCCGTAATTTCTCCTACCATGGAAAGAGGAACCGCGGTAATGGGTTGATGGGTTCAGGCGGAATGAACTATAGATATAACCAGCGCACGGGTCTGTATACGGGTAATCGTAATATGCGCAAGAATCTGATCGGATTATGGGTAGAAGGTGCTGGCTCTGCTTATATTCACAATGTTCCGGACTACTCTATGCTCCCTGGAGGATGGGCTGCCTCTGCCGGAATTCTGTACGAATACGATCATTTTGATCTGTTTCGGATGCAGTTAGGAATAGGTGCGCGCTACCAGTCTGTATGTGATACGCTCCCGGATTTGCGGATTAATAAGCAAGGAGTGCTTGATTCGTGGGGATATCCTTTTGACCTTACATACTGTTTCACGGATCGTCGTGACCATTCTGATATTTTGTTCCTGGAGGCACCTGTTTTGTTTGGAAATGCATATGGATCGTCTTCTGCTGCTTTCTATTTTATGGCGGGTGTGAAGTTGCAATTGGCTACCTGGAGGCAAACTCGTGTGGATGCTTTTTGTACCACAACTGCGTCATATGACCAGTTCCTTGGACATCTGGAGGAGGGAGGAGTACTTGAAGAAATGGACAACCACGGCCTTCGTAAAGATGTACCTGTCGGCGGTAAACGTGCTGGACTTGCTATCCGACCGGATGTCCTTGCCTCGCTAGAACTTGGTGGAGAGTGGATTCTTTCCAATGATTACCATCGTACTGGACATGGTGTCACGCTTTACGATACGCGTCTCCGAGTGGCTTGGTTTGCCGATTTTGGTATTCTGAATACGATGCCAAAATCGACTGATAACCCACAATTGGATATCCCGGAAGATAAGAAATGGAATTTCTCGGAGTTCATTCTTAATCATACGCTCTCCACTGCATCGGCTTCCGGCTGTATGCTTCACAATCTTTCTACCGGAATACGTATTTCGTTTGTCTTCGGTTTCCCAGGTGAAAGCCGTTGCATTCTTTGCGGTCCTTTCCGCTCCGAGCAGGAATATCGTTAAGTACTGCATCAATCTTCATGTTTATTCAAGAAAAAGGCAACCCATATGGGCTGCCTTTTTTCGAAATAGTATGGTTGAATCTCATTATTCTTCACTCACAGTTATAGGGGTTCCGATAAAAGCTTCAGGGTGTATGCTTATGGAATCAGGTTTTGCAATAGAGGTCAGATTCGGGCAATAGGAGAAAGATTCTTTTCCGATGCGTGCACACACGGATGGCAGTACTACTTCGCGAAGTTGGCTGCAGCCGCTGAAAGCGTATGACGGAATGATCGTAAGCTGGCATTTACTCAAGTCTGTTCGTTGTATGGATTTGCATCCAGAGAAAGCGCCCGTGTCCATTCCTTGGAGAGCTTCTGGTAATACAAGTTCTTCCAATCCGGTACAACCTATAAATGCGCCTAGTCCGATATATCTACATGTAGGGTTGAATGCTATATATTTGAGGCTTTCGCATCGGAAAAAGCATGCTGCTGGAATCATTTCTACTTGGTTGGGCAGGGTTACTACACCATCCAAACTGGCGCATTCGTAAAAAGCTCCTGCTCCAATGCGTTGAAGGCTAGACGGAAAAAGATTGCCTCCTTGGAGGTTATGGCATCCCCTGAAAGCTTGCTCACCTATCGTTTTAATTCCGTCCGGTAGGAATGCAAATTGGAGATTTTTGCAGTCGGCGAATGCTTCACGGCTTACTTGCTCCATCTCTTCCGGAAGGCGGATATTGCGTACTGTCCGATTCCCTTGTAGAAGTCCGTCCGACATCAGTCGGGTGCCGTTTCGCAAAGTAAGATCTTGTGGGATTGACCTTCTTCCCACTGCGCAACTGTCTGCATATAGAATGCCGTTTGTCCAGTTTACGTCCGAATCATAAAGAGTCGTCCCGAGAAAAGCATCTCGTCCGATTTTTATTACCGAATGCGGAATTTGAATATAACGGAGTTTTCGGCATCCTACGAATGCTTTTTCAGGAATGATGTGTATGCCCTCCGGTAAGATGAGTCGACGTACTTTCCCATTATCGCCCAACACGCCTGCTGCAATAATGCGAGTTCCTGCCGGGAACGCGTAAAATGCGGACAGGCTGGAATTCTTTACGCTGATCAGCGCATCCCCAACCCACAATCTGCCTTCTTCGTCCCAGTTGCCTTTGTTCCGGTGGAAAGCTGTTCCTTCGAGTGCTTCCGCGCCAATATATTCGATTGTAGCCGGCAAACTGATTTTTTCCAGCTGATGGCATCCGGAAAAAGCATGCGGTTCAATGCCGATAACTCGATAAGTGATTCCGTCTTCCGCATTATATATCGAGTCTGGAATAAGCACTTCTTCTGACCGGTCGTGGCATTGGCGAACACTTACATCGTGAGCATTCACTATCGTATATGTCACCTGCCGATGTGAAAGTGTCAGCGGCTTATCTCCGGTCGCTGATGCAATTTCCCCGCAAACGGCTAACATGCCGATAATGAATATTTTTTTCATAGGAGTAAATCGACTTATTTTATATCAACAGAATATATGCCATTGAGCAGCAGCTGATTGTTATCCAGAGCAGTACGCCTTGAATGAGCGGGCGGATGCCTACTGCCTTGAGCGTCTCGCGGGTAAGAGATGCGCCTATGAAGAAGAGAGAGAGCGTTATCATGTGTTTTGCAAGTTTATTGATACCGCCGCCGATAGTTGCACCGATCGCAGCCGCCGAATCGCCTATGAGGGCTGCATTGCTCAAGATATATGTGTTGAAAAGAATGGCTACGATAAACCAGATAATAAACATCGGAATGGTCTTATACCATGGCTTGCCCTTTCCGCCATCCTCAACAGCGAGGCTCTTGCGGAAAAGGAAAGGAGTAATCAGGGCCAGCACTACAATCCAAAGAGCACGGGTGAGCTTGATGGTTGTAGCCACTTCCAACGCACTTACGCCTTCTGTTGCCATCATTTCCGGATGCATGGCGTCATATGCTGCGCCGGCACCTACTACCGACGACGTGTCGTGAATTGCGATTGCTGCCCACATACCGAACTGCTTCATTGTCATGCCGATAGCATCGCCGATGTACGGAAATATGAAGAGGGCAATGGCATTGAGGATAAATACCACGCCGAGTGCTACCGACATCGATTCTGCCTTCGCTTTGATTACCGGGCCGACAGCTGCAATGGCGCTGCCGCCGCAAATAGCCGTACCGGAAGAGATAAGGTAGCTGGTCTGTTCATCCACTTTCAGCAGTTTACGGCCGATGAGCCAACCGATAAGTAGTGTGCCGAATACTGAAACGATAGTGAAGGCCATACCTTCCGCGCCCGATGCCAGAGCAGCGTATACATTCATGCCGAAGCCCAAACCGATAACCGAATATTGTAGAAGCTTTTTCGACATGGTTTTGTTGAAATCCGGATATGCCTTGCCGAAGATGAGGGCAAAGGCAAGACCGATTACGAGTGCGATAGGAGATGTTACCCAAGATCCGATCCACGAAGCAGCACCGAGTTGAATCCAATGCATATCCTGGAAGAAGCCAAGCAGTAAACTGATGCCTAAGATGACTACAATGGCGATGTAAAGGCCATTAACGAATTTCTGATTCATTTTCTGAAATAATATTCTTGGATTAAATAGTTATGTGTTCAAATGTATTGATGCACGAGCGGTCGTATGGGGCTGTTACTCGGATGTAGTTTTCTGTCCAGCCCGACATGAGTGCATTACCGTCTGCGTCTTTTTCTCGGCCGCTTTCCCACAATACGATGGCCTTGTCTCCTTGGTGATCGCGGTAGAAAGCCTCCAGATGTTGCTTGCTGATTTGCATCAGTACGTCTACTCTGCGTTTCTGTTCCTGCGGTTTCACTTTGGGCAGGTCCATCTCTACCATGCGCGTGTGCGCGCGCTCCGAATATGGAAATACGTGAAGCTGCTGTACAGGAAGCCCGTCGATGAACTTTACGTAATCGTTGAACATCTCCTCAGTTTCACCTCTTACACCTACCATGCAGTCTACTCCGATGAATGCTCCGGGCATCACTTTCTTTATGTGCTGAATGCGTTCGGCAAATAGTTCGCGGTTGTAGCGTCGGTGCATGATCTTCAGCACCTCGTTGCTGCCGCTTTGGAGTGGTATGTGGAAATGGGGGGCGAAGTGCCTGCTGTGTGCTACGTATTCTATCACTTCGTCCGAGAGCAGATTCGGTTCACAGGAAGAAATGCGGTATCGTACTTCACCTTCTACGTTGTCCAATGCTTTCACCAGGTCAATGAATGACTCGCCCGTCGAACGTCCGAAGTCGCCGATGTTTACGCCTGTCAGCACAATTTCCTTTGCGCCTTCATCAATTGCTTGCTGTGCCATCCGTACTGTATCGTCAATTGTGCCGTTTCGGCTCTTGCCTCGCGCCATCGGGATGGTGCAGTAGGTGCAGTAATAGTCGCAGCCGTCCTGCACTTTCAAGAAGCATCTGGTGCGGTCGTCCCTCGAGTAATAAGGGTGGAATGTCATTCCGCCCTCCGACAGTCGTCCTTTCGGATTGGCCAGGTCGGTTACTTCTATTTCGCATGCATGGGGAGCATCGCCTTCCATGGCTTCCAATGAGGCTACGATGTCGGGAATCCGGTGTTTATCGTTTGCGCCCACTACGTAGTCTACGCCTTCGATAGCTGCGACCTCTTCAGGTTTAAGCTGTGCATAGCAACCGGTCACGATGATATGTGCCCCGGGGTTATCCCGATGAAGTCTACGTATGGCTTGACGCCCTTTCTGGTCGGCAACGTCAGTCACCGAACACGTATTGAGAATGCAAATGTCTGCCTTTTCGCCCGTTTTGGCTTTCTGATGACCGCGTGCGAAAAGCTGCTTCCCGATTGCCGAAGATTCGGCAAAATTGAGCTTGCATCCGAGTGTGTTGAAGGTTATCTTCATTCTTTTCTGTAGTACGTTTTTATCGTTTGAAGCGACGTGTTCGGGCGTCGTCAATAATGCCCGACCAGTTAAGACCGTATGCGAAATCATACACATGTCCGGCCGCATCGGTGTAGCATTCCAAATCGCCTGGCACGTCTTCCATATTGTGCTCCACGGTTGCCATGTCTTTCGGCATCTGGCAGGGTAGGAGTGCATACGGTTCCGTTTGTCCGCTGATTAGTGTCATTACTGCGCGGTTGCTTACGCCGAAAGTGAGAAGGATGGCGTTGGAATAAGGCTCTATCTCGGAGAGAACGAACGGACGCTCCGTTTCGATGACCGTTATCACTGGTTTGTCGCCCATTTCTTTGCGCATCTGCTGCACCAGAACCATGTCGTCTCGGTTATATGTTTTCGTGCTTTTCCCTCGGTAACTTCGGTCTGCCGATTTTTCTTTCGGGTCGCCGCCGGCAAGGCTGTGCTCGCGTGCTTCAGTGGCCGTATAGTCTTCATATTGGAGTGTGATGGGCACGTATCCGTTTCCACCGCGCTCGGCATCTTCGATGCTGTACCCGAAGTCCCCCTGAGGCGATTTGATGAAGCAAATGCAAAGGTCGGCTTCTCCCGGTGAACTTACCGGTTTGTATCCGAATTCCCGAAGCAGTTCGTCGCTTGCAGGCCGCATCCAAGTCTCATCTTCCCATCCTCCGAAGAACTTCCTTGCAGCTGGGTAGTGGCGCTCCGGTACATATACCTTGATGGAGTCCTTCTTTCCGTCTTGTTTGCGGATAATCTGTCCCTCGTTTTTGAGCATTACGATGCTCTTCTGCTGGGCTTCGAACCCTTCCCGGCAGAATTCCGCATTACCTACTATTTCCTCCGCTTTGTCAGGATCAACATATGGATTTTCAAACAATCCGCAGCGGAATATGTTGATAAGCAATCGTGTCGCCGATTGCTCGAATCGTTTGCGGGCAGCTTCCTCACCGTCAGCCTTTGCCCACATCCGGTAGGCATCGATTACAGGTTGTTTCTCATTGTTGCCACCAAACTGATCCACGCCGGCGCGGAGCGCTACATAGTGCCGTTCTGCTGGCGTCAGCAGTTCTACTCCCCACGGTTTTCCGGAATGCAGGCCTACTGCCGGATTGTCGTGTGTAACGATCCAATCGGTGCAGACTACTCCGTCATATCCGTATTTGTCTCTGAGCAGGTCCTGAATGATATAATGGCTGAAGTTATTGCCCTTTTGCTCGCCCGATGGGTCAATTCCGTCAGAGATAGTGTAGTAGGGCATAACGGCTGAAGCCTTTTGCGTTTGGCCTTCCAGTTTGAAGGCGCCTTCCAGGAACGGACGAAGGTGCTGCTCGAATGCGTTCCCTGGATAAACGGCATATTTGCCGAAGCAGAAGTGAGCGTCTCTGCCGCCTTCTCCGCTACCGCCACCCGGCCAGTGTTTTACCATGGCGTTCACGGAAAGGCTTCCCCAACCGTCAGCGCTTCCAGGGGTGTTTTGAAAGCCTTCACAATAAGCCTGTGCAATTGCGGTGTTGAGGGTCGGATCTTCTGAAAACGTGCCGTAGAATCGGCGCCAACGGGGATCCGTCGCTATATCTACTTGAGGCGAAAGAGCTGTACAGATGCCTAAGGCACGGTACTCCTCCGAGGCAATTTCGCCGTGCCGCATGATCAGTGGAATGTCGAATGTGGCACCCAGTCCGATTTCTCTTGGCCAATGACTGATATCGTCTCCGGCTACATTGTATTCACCGTTTGATTCCGTGTAGTTGCGCGGGTCGGAAGAATTGTTGGCTGGAATGCCGTGCCCGATGCTTTCGCACAAAGCTTGCACCCGATTGCTCCATTCTGCTGCAATGCGCTTGGAGGCAACGCTGGTTACGAGCACATGGCGCAAGTAATCTTCTTTAAGGAATTTCTCCTGTTCTTCTGTCAGGTCCGCAGAAAGAATTGGTTGATGCCCGCTGTAAAGCATCAAGCCGGCAATCTCTTCAATACTGAGGCGTGTTGCCAGGTCGCGGGCGCGCTCTGCTGCGCTCAATCGCCAATCTTCATAGGGGGATAGCTTGCCATCACGATCGAGATCTTTGAATAGCAGACCGTCTCTTTCAATTAAGTTCACACCCGATTCTGGATTGTAGCCGAGGGTCGGTCCGTCGGGTTGTTCCACAGTTGTATAACCATCGTGGATTACGGTAGTGGGTTTTGATTGACAAGCAGTAAGCATTCCTATTGCGCTTATACCTATTATGTATAATAAGGAGTTTTTCATGGAATAATATTGAAACCTATATGTGCAGATTTTTGCCTTTGCCTTGCGATGTTCGCTGTAAAAGAAAAGTAAGAGTCCTGGGCGGGGGGGGGGCGCGGGCGGGGGGTTTTATTTTTGGGGGGGGG
>JAGHUE010000134.1 GCA_018064985.1 Candidatus Colicola faecequi
CAACGGCGCTCAGAAGATTTTCCGCGACGGACAGGTAATCATCCTCCGCGACGGTCATGAGTACACCGCTCAGGGTCAGCTCATCAAGTAAGCATTTACACACTCTGAATGAATAACGGAAGAGGCTCGCCAAACGGCGGGCCTTTTCTTTTTCGGAGCACGATTTCGTCAGTAAAATAAACAAAAACTTGTTTATCCGAAATTTTTTTATTAATTTTGCAGCAAATTTAGATTGCATAATTATGGCTGAATCCGAAGAGCAGAAAAATACGGTACAATATACCGACGACAACATCATCCACCTTGACGACCGCGAACATATCCGCCGCCGCCCGGGTATGTACATCGGTAAGCTCGGCGACGGGCACCAGGAAGACGACGGTATATACGTGCTGATCAAAGAGACTGTGGACAACTCTATCGATGAGTTCCGCATGAACGAGGGCAAGGTGATAGAGGTCAGCGTGGAGTGCGACGTGCCAAACGGCAAAGTAACCGTTCGCGACTACGGCCGAGGCATTCCTCTGGGCAAAATGATCGAAGCCGTATCGATACTGAACACCGGCGGCAAATACGACTCGAAGGCCTTCAAGAAATCAGTAGGCCTGAACGGTGTGGGTACGAAAGCCGTGAACGCTCTCTCGGAGCACTTCATCGTGCAGGCCTACAGAGAAGACGGCATGACCCGCAGGGCAGAGTTTGCCAAAGGCAAGCTCGTGAACGACTCGGGCATCATCCCCAACACGGAGGGCGCTGCACGCGGCACCTACGTAGAGTTTCAGCCGGATGCATCGAAAGGCCTCTTTGAAAACTATCAGTTCCGCTCGGAATACATCGAAACGCTGCTCCGCAACTTCACGTATCTCAACACGGGGCTGACCATCAAATACAACGGCATGAAATTCCTCTCGAAGGAGGGCCTTCAGGACCTGCTCAGGGAGAAGATGACCGTGGAGCCGCTCTACCCCATCATCCACCTGACCGGTGAGGACATTGAGATCACGCTCACGCACACAGACCAATCGGGCGAAGAGTACCACTCTTTCGTCAACGGCCAGCACACCACCCTCGGCGGTACGCATCAGGCGGCCTACAGAGAGGCGCTGGGCAAGACCATCAAAGAGTTTTTCCAGAAGAACATGGAGTTGAGCGACATCCGCAACGGCATCGTAGGCGCCATCGCGCTCAACGTGGAAGAACCCAACTTCGAGAGTCAGACGAAAGTGAAGCTCGGCTCGAAGGACATGACCATGGATAAGGATAGCGTATCGATCAACAAATACGTGAACGACTTCGTAAAACGTGAGCTTGACAACTATCTCCACAAGAACCCGGAGACCGTTCAGGTGATGCTGCAGAAAATCCAAGACTCGGAGAAAGAGCGCAAGGCGATAGCGGGCGTAACGAAGTTGGCCCGCGAACGCGCAAAAAAGAACCTGCTGAACAACCCGAAGCTCCGCGACTGCCGTGTACACTTGAACGATGCCAAGCCGCAGTATGCCAGCAAGGGTTCGGAAGACGACCTGCGTCTGGAATCGAGCATCTTCATCACGGAGGGCCTTTCCGCATCGGGCAGTATCACCAAGAGCCGCGATGTGAACACGCAGGCGGTATTCTCGCTCCGAGGCAAACCGCTCAACTCATACGGTCTGACGAAGAAAGTGGTGTATGAAAACGAGGAATTCAATTGCCTCCAATCGGCTCTCAACATAGAAGAGAGCCTCGATGACCTGAGATACAACAAGGTGATCATCGCCACGGATGCCGATGTAGACGGCATGCACATCCGTCTGCTGATGCTCACGTTCTTCCTCCAATTCTTCCCCGATCTGGTAAAGAAAGGTCACGTATATATTCTCCAGACGCCGCTTTTCCGCGTAAAGAACAAGCAGGAGATCCGCTATTGCTACTCGGAAGAAGAGCGCCAGAAAGCTCTTGCCGAGGTGAAGAATCCGGAAATCACCCGATTCAAAGGTCTGGGCGAGATCGACCCTGAGGAGTTCAGCGGCTTCATCGGTAAAGACATCCGCCTCGATCAGGTGAGTCTCCGCAAGGAAGATGCCGTGAGCGACCTGATGAATTTCTACATGGGCAAGAACACGGCCGAGCGCCAGCAGTTCATCATCAACAACCTCGTAATCGAACAAGACGACGCCGAAGGCGAATAATTTTCTCACAGAATTGGATACACTTATTGTTCTCATAGCATTTCTCGCGCTGATGCTGACCACGATGGTCCTGATGGAAATCCGCGAGCGCAAACGCCAGAAGGCGTCAGGCGGGCCTGCGGACGACAATCCGCAGGCGGAAAAGATGGTGCGCGTACCCGTCGATGACGAGTGCTGCGGCCGTCACTCGGTATGCGAGCGCGAGTCGCTTCTGACCAGCAAACCCGACATTGTCTATTACGACGACGAAGAGCTCGATCGCCTCAGAAACGTAGCCCCCGAGGATTATACAGAAGAAGACCTCGCTGCCGTGCAGGAGGTCTTCTATACAATGCAAGATAAGGATGTGGCGGGATGGCTTAGAAGCCTCCAGCTGAGGGAGATCACTATTCCTCAGGAGCTGCTTGACGAGGCGCTGATGATCGTTTCAGAACGACGCTTCGCACAAGCCAAAGAATAGCGCAAGCAGCCACCAGGCTGACAACTCCCACCCAAGCAGTAGTGCCGGTTCCGAAACTATCGACGGAATCGGCATTTATTTGTGTATGCTCTTCCAGGAAATAGAGTACTACCACGAAAGCGTTGTTGGCGAAATGTGCAATTACAGGCACCCATAGACTGCCGGTCCAGGCAAGCAGATAGCCGAGCACAACGCCCAGCAGCATGCGGGGCACAAAGCCGTAGAACTGGAAATGGATGAGGCTGAAGATGATACCCGTAGCCCATATTGCAAGATGGGTACGGCGGCTGAGCGAAGGCGAGGCACCATGGCGCTTATTGCCATCGAGCAAGCCGAGCAGGACGCCGCGGAAAGAGAGCTCTTCGCAAAGGGCAGGCAGAAGGGCCATCACAACGAGGTTGAAGAGCATGATGCCGAACGTAGGTGCCTGAGCGAGGAGTTCGGTTGCCTCGCGGGCCGCATCTTCCATCTGCTTGAGCATTTCTTCAAAAGAGGCAAGGAAAGCGGGCAACTGCCACGACTCGTTCCACTTGGCAAGGAGATTAATGCCGGGCTGCGCCACAACCATCAGGAGGAAAGCGAGCAGGCAAGGCAACCAGCCTCCGGACGTGCGCAAGTGGAGCCACTCGGCAGGGCGGTTGCTCCAGAGAGCCACCACCAGAAGGGCCGGCAGGCCGAAAAGAACGAACGTCTGCAGAAGCATTTCTATGCGAAGCTGCATGACAGACTGATTGCCGGTAAGGCCGATATAAACGCCCAATCCGACCATCAAAACTATAAAACAAACGACCATAAGGCCGAGCCAAAGCATTCCCTTCCAGAAAGGATGGGCAGAAGCTATTTTTTCACGAAAAAGCATACTATATAAAATTTCTACAAAGATACAAATAAATTTGTATATA
>JAGHUE010000185.1 GCA_018064985.1 Candidatus Colicola faecequi
ACAATACATCATATATAAACACTTTTATTTGGTTAATAAAGGTGTCTACTTATTTCAGGATAAGACAAGGCTCCGTTGTGAAGCGCGGTCTATTCAATCCAGCGCTCCCGGACTTTCGCCGGGGGCGCTAATTGTTTACACCGTGTAAACGATAGGTGTCTATTCAAATAGTAGTTGTCATGCGTGATCATAGTCCGATACGCGCCATTTGGTCGCAATTCGGCAAAAAATTGCTTTTTGTTAACTTTTTTTTACTTTTGCTATTGCTGATTCAAAACTTTTTTGTATCTTTGCAGCCGAATATTCAAACTACTGACTAACACTCTTAATGTCAATCGTTTTGGTTAATACGAAAGCACTTGATTCCCGCTCTCTGTGGACATTCGCAGGGGGGGGGTAATTCGTTGTATTTCAATAGTTTGCATGCTTTCATAGGCTATACTGCGCCCGCAGTGTAGCCTTTTTTGTTGTGCGCCCGTGCGTGTGTTGAAACCAATAGTCCACAAAAAACCTTGCTCTGCAAATAATCTAACATTATTAACGTCCCCGTAAGGGGCTATACTAACAACTATTAAAACGCTATGAACAAAATTTTTTCCACGCTTTTAGTGTGCTTACTGTGCCTTTCTGCGTCAGCAAACACTGTGTTCACTTGGACCGGTGGCGCTAGCAACAGCAATTGGACAGACCCTGACAACTGGAGCAAGAGCGGCGATGTTACTGACGCTACTTTCCCCCAGAGTGCTACTGCACATGATGTGATTATCCCTGCGGAACAGGCTATCTATCCAGTTTTGAAATCAGAGGATAATGCTACTTGTCATTACATTTATTTCGCCATCGTTTTTACGAAAGGTGCAGAAACCACAACAAGTGCCCGCATTAAGAATCAGCACCTTCTTACGTATACGGAGGCGTTCTGCGACGTGAAGATTACGGCCAACCGTTGGGTTCGTACAGCTGCTCCGCTGAAGAACAC
The DNA here is from genome assembly GCA_018064985.1 of Candidatus Colicola faecequi. Taxonomy (GTDB): domain Bacteria; phylum Bacteroidota; class Bacteroidia; order Bacteroidales; family Paludibacteraceae; genus Colicola; species Colicola faecequi. Next base: position 980 of record JAGHUE010000185.1, read on the forward strand.
GTTCTCCGGCGACTATTTCGTAAAACACCAGACGCTTGATCAGCGTGCTTGGGGCGGCAAGGAATTTGACGCTCAAGGTGCCGTTGTTAACGGCCCGGCAGAAGATTGGCATTTTGTTGAGGCTCAATATAAATACAGCGAGAAGGGCGACAACAACGCTAATCCGAATCTGTATATAAACCGCAGTGATAAGGGTACATACTACTCTTACTACAGCTCTAACCGCATTATCAAAGATGACCTCGGAAGCGACTCTACCACTACTTTTGTGCAGCAGTGGGGCAATCCGAGCAACTCGCTCAAGACACCTATTCAGCCCGCTATGGGTTTCGACGTATGGGTTGATTATGGCATCAACCATATGAATGATTCTGTCACCTTCCGTTTTCCTTCCGGCACCGGCTGGTATGCTTATTTTGAGGATGGCGGCCATATCTCTCCTCGCGATGGCGAATCGTATGATCGTAATGCGAAAACTCAGGGCCGATTTGCTTTGGATCAGTCGAATGTAAAGGACGGTAAGGCTACTCTGACGGTAACGCGCGATGGTGAAGAAGGTAAAGCTTACAGCAAGATGTTTGCCGTGGGCAATCCTGCTATAGCTTATTTGGATATTGCTCGTTTCATTCACAGAAATGTTGATGATGGCAATATCTATCGCTACGTGTACACGCACAACGAAGAGAATCCTGATTCTGATAAAAATATTGACGGACGTGGTACGGAGAATATTTATTTTTATAGCCGCCACGAGGGCGATCAGCTTTATAAGCTGACGACTGCGGTTTCTCCGAAAGATCCTATTGCAGCGGGTAACACGAATCCCGATGGAGAACATGCGGAAAAGACTGAGGTTGCCAAAGCAACCCGCCCGTCTTTCATTAACCCGGCTGAGGGTTTCCGTGTATTTGGCGGCGGTGTGTCGTATAAATGCGCAGTTCCGGAGCTTATAGGTATTTACTCGAGTGCAAAAGCAACTATTGCTCCTGCTGTTTGCGAAAAGTATTACAGCAATGGCAGCCTTATTACGGGCGCAGATGCTTACTCCAATGTTGAGATTCCGATGCTCAAAAGAGGTTATGTTGACTTTGACTACTCTGTAACTGTTACCAATGATCCCAATAAGGTTCGTATCAACAACTTCCTGAATCTCGGTTCTGTTGAAGCAACAATCAATAAAGAGGCTCAAACCTTAACTATTCCCGCAGGCTCCAAAATTACGGCAATCGTTGGCGGTCTGGCTATGAGCGATGGTGATTCCGAGAAAGATTTCTGGAATTTTACGGAAACAACGACACCGGTAACCGACTTGCTGGCATCGGATAAAAATCTCAACTACGGTTCTACATCTAATCCTAGTGAAACATTCGCATATTCTGGAACGAATAGAATTACAACGAATGTTGCAGAGCAGTCTCCAATTACCGTTACCCTATCGAATGATGTAAATCTAAATCAGGGCAATAGCAGTTATTTTGTAATGAAGCAAAGAGGATCCAGTAAAATCACGATAAACGGTGATGGTGCGTTGATCACGAAAGTGGTAATTACTGGCACTAGCAAAAATTATGCTGGTGGTTGGTTAAGTAACATAGGAAGTATTGGAAATAATACTAATACTGCCACCAGAACTTGGCAATATACCTCTGGAGCAAATGAGGTGGTGCTGACGCTTAATTCTTTTTCCTCGGGCTATACTGAAGTAAGAATAAATAAGATTGAAGTTACTTATAAGGATAAAGGCACTCAGATTCGTGTTCTTAATATCTATGGCCTTAATGCCGATGAATGGTCGTTTAGTGATAAAAAACATAAGGTTTATTCCGGTGTTTATGCCAACAATATCACGAATAGGGTAAGTAAGACGGATGTTAATAATGATATTGTACTGAAATACAGCGTAGACGATAATGGTGCTGTGCATATTAACATGACCCCCTCCAATTGCAAAAAAATCCTTGTAATGAGTGATGCGTTAAAAAATGGTCCGGAATCTAATAAACCCGGCTACCATCATGATAATTCGTTCCCCGAGAGTTGCCTTTGCGAATCTTGGTTTGCTTATGAAGGAATGGTTTCTGAGAAACCAGCAGATGATGGCTCGGAGTTCTTGATGCGCGGCATGAATATGGAGGGTACGTATGGCACTCGGACATTGGAGAATGCTAAAGGTTACAATGGTGTTTCTGCCGGAAACTGGTATAAGGGCATGGAGATTGCCCGTATCGCTGGCCGAACCAATGTTGTGACAATCAAGGGATTGTATCCACAAGACAAGAATACTGCTGCGCTTGGCCAGATCGAGCGAAGAAGCGATGCTGCTTTCGTAAGGAGTGACTTCAGTCAGAACGGCAATACTAAAGCTGCAAAGAATGGAATAACGATTACCCTCTCTGCCAATCGTGGTTCGAACAACGGTTACGTAGAAGTTGGACAGAACAACACCATAACGGTGACAACGGCAGACGAGACCAAACCTATAAAGAGAATTACGATTCATTCGGTAGAACGTGGTGGAAGTTATCCAAATGCAGTTAGAACGATTGGTGATTGGACGGCTTCTTCCGGTCAGATTGCTGTAGTACCTGCGGTGCTCGCAGTATGGCAAGGAACGGAAACTCAGGTGGTGCTCAAAAATATCAGTTCGACGACTGCAGAAATCACGGGCATTGAAGTGAATTATAAGGACAAAGAAGGTAGCGACTACTATCTGCTTGTTCCTGCAGGCCAGCTTGTACATGTAGAAGGCAGTGCACCGGCCCCGGAGCTTGATTCCTATTTCTACTCACATGGTAATGCTGGCGTAAGAATGCGTACAATTGAGATGAGATGGGTGACTAGCGGTGGTAAGTATGATGGCAGATCTACCGGTAATGGCTATTGGGAGGCAATGTCGCAATCTGATAATATGGGCTGTCGAGGTACGATGGTTACGCGCTTCGGATTGCAGCCACAATTAAGTGGATTAAGTGGTACTATTGGTGCCATTTTGAGTGACGAGAAGTTTAATGTGTATGGCGCCCAATATACAAAACATCGTTGTACGTTCCAGAGATTGGACGCAGAGGTTGCTCCTGACGATTGGGGCACACGTGAAGACTATAGTTCTTCTATTTCATCATCTACGTCTAACTTTATCGATCTGACCTTCACGCCGGATATGTTCCAGGCTAATATGGCTGATGCCAATAAAGAGGCGGCTCTTGCGCCAAGCCGTATGTCGTCGTCGGAAAATAACGCTCCCGTAATCATTACGGCTGCGGCTTCCGAGGAAATGGTGGCAAACACGATGATTGTTCTCGATGCAGAAGCAAGCGATGAATTCAACCCGATGGAGGACGCTCCGCTCTTTGATGTGGCAGACTACGGTTTTGCATTCGGTACGCTCGCCGGCAATTACCTCGTGGGCGTCAACAGCATCGCTTCCGAAGAACTCATTCCGCTCTTCTTGAGCAAGAGTGCTACGCTCCGCTTCTCGAATATCGCTACCCTCGGCGAGGCTTATCTCTACGATGCAGTAGCCGACACTCGCGTCCTTATCAATGACACGTGCGCATACACGCTTGAGATCATGGAGGGCCAGCAGGCCGGTCGCTACTTTATCGAGACCAATATCGAGGCTCCAAGCATCGAAACGGATATTGAGAATGTCACTCCGTCCTACGGCTGGAAGCCGGTGGCTTATTGCCCGGCAAACGGCTCGCTCGCGGTAGCATGCGTAGCTGAAGGCGTAAGCTATGAGGTTTACAATGTGAGCGGTCAAAAGGTAGCTCAGTCTGCTGTAGCCACCACGTTCAGTGGCCTTCAGGGTGGTATGTACGTAGTGAATGCAACTCGCGGCAACGAGATGCAGGCTTTGAAAGTAATCGTTTATTAATAATGTTGACTAACACGAAAAAGAAAGGAAAGACTATTATGAAAACGATTATCACAAAGTTCTCTGCAATGCTCATGATGACATTGCTCGCAATATCGGCTCAGGCCCAGAATTTTGCTACTGCGCCTACAGTACAGGCTTCTTTTGTTCAGAATCCTGTTACCTTGAATCCTGTTGCTCAGCCCCCAATTGTTCAACAGCCCAATGCAACAATCAAGTTGTATCACAGCTCCGGCAAGACTCATGGCTCTATTACAGTAAATCCGAGTGCCTACCGTGTTGGTGGTGCTGCCACCCAAGTATCGGGTTCGGCATATAAGACTCCTGTTAACAAAGCTCCTCTTTATAAGGCTCCGGTTGCAACCGGCGGTGGTTTGTCCAAACCAACCGATGGATCTTTGTCCGGCACTATTTCCGGTTCGGTTCCGGTAGTGAAGAGCGGGCTCGCTAATTCGGTTGCAGCCTACAGTGAGAGCAATGATGACGACAACCCGTGGGGAGATGTACACGATTCGGGCAACACGAGTGTTAACCCAGGACCCTTCCAGCCGGGTGGTGGCGTCCCTATCGGCGGTCCGTTTATTCCGCTTATCATCTTGCTCCTCATGTATACGCTCTTCCTTCTCGTCCGCGGCGATGTCCGCAACGAGCAGGAAATAATGGAATGATTCTATTTACGCTCATATAAATAGAAAAGTCTGCCCTCTGTGGCAGCAGATGCAAGAAAGGCCGAGAGGCCGGAATGCATCGATCTCATAGTGTTAAAGTTAGTAGGCCGCTTTGACGGCACATAATAGACTCCGCTGTGAAGCGCGGTCTATTCAATCCAGCGCTCCCGGCCTCTCGCCGGGGGCGCTAATCGTTTTGCAAACGAAAACGACAACCACAACGTAAACCCCTTTGGCTAATGCAATCACGCCGAGCGAAGCGAGCGATCGAGAGTCTGAAGCTCCTACGAGCAGAGGCTCTAGAAATCCTGGGAATCCTTTTTTTAATAAACGGCGATCTGCGCCCGATGTCCAAAAATTTAAAACAAATTAAACCGCGGATGACAGCGGATTACAACGGATTTTAGAATTGACGGGGATTTTGGAACCCGCGCCGCATGGCGGCTAATCTGCACGAGGCAGTGATTTACCAACTTACCAACTTGCTATCTCCGCGCAACGTATTATATGCCAGCGAGTTACTTGCCAGTTGGTAGATGGTAATTGGGTAAATCGCATTGTTGATGATAAAAATAGCGTTTGACCATGCGGCCAAACGCTATTTTTAGCTTATTATATGAGTGAAAGAAGTCGTGCTATCGTCTGCGAAGTTTGCGGATATAGCGCTCTGTGCCGGCCCATCCGAACCGATTGTCGGGAGTCTGACGCAGCCAGGCAAACTGTGCCTGACCGTTCACCACCAGAAATACTACAAACAGAATCAACGAGAACAGATTTTTCATCAGAATGTAAAATGCAATGCCAACAATGCTGTAGAGCACCCAAGCTAACCAGGCGTCATTCTTGCGGAAAATCATCCAGAAATTTGCCATTACGGCGGTCACAATCATTCCGCCTGACAGCAGCTTGAAAAGCACCTGATCGCTCCATCCATCGCGGTAAAGCACCAGAGTACAGAGTGCGTAGTCGCCAGCCATCATCGCCGTCGATATCAGCATCGTGAGCAGGAAAGATCCCCATCCTATGAATGAGGGCGCAAAGTCGTCTGCCTTACCGCTTCCTTTTTGCCAATTCACGATGGAGGCGGTCAGAAACGGGATGAAAAGGCAGAGATAAAGCACCACAAGATCATAGTTGCCCTGATAATAGAACTGCAGCGACAGCAGCAGTGCCATTACAATGCCGAAGTAAAACCCCGTATAGTTCTGCGGATTGCGGATTGTGAGCACATATGCCGTACCGAATACGCTTGCCGGAATACCGACGCAGAAAGCCTTGCTGCTCCACTGCAGCAATGTGCCTCGAAGCTCCGGAAGCGCCCATTCCATCGCATAAAGTACGATGAAGAGGGCGGTGTAAATGCCAAGAGAAAAAAGGCTCATTTTGCCCAATTCCTGCAGGAGTTTCGTTTTCATCTTGTGCGGCTTTTCCTATTTGTTTATGAACTCGAAGTGTTCGCTGTCGAAGAGGCCCTTGTCGGTAATCTTCAGGCTCGGGATGACAGGCAGACACATGAATGCCATCGTGATGAAAGGTGCGTGGAGCGGACAACCTGCACGCTTCACCACTTCGTGAAGCTCCGTGCTGCGGAAGGCTATCTCGTGTCCGTTGAGCGGAGAGATAAGGCCGCCAATCGGGAGTGGAAGGCTCGCCATCTCGTCGCCGGCCGTGGCTACGGCTCCGCCTTTCATCTTGATTACGCGGTTGATGGCCCGGAGCAACTGACGGTCGTCGGAACCGATGGCTACGATGTTGTGGCAGTCGTGGGCGATAGTGGCGGCCATTGCGCCGTCTTTCAGGCCGAAGCCGCGGATGAGTCCCACGGCCGGACGGGCGCCTTTCGTGTAGCGGTTGACTACCACAATCTTCTGTACTTCTCCCCAGTTGTGCTGCGCATCCACGAACGGATTGCCGGTTACGTGGATAGTCTGATGACCCGTCAGCAGCGAACCGTCTTCTGCCATTATCACGTGCACATCATCGCCTGCTTCCACCGGAAGTGCGATATCCGCTTCCGTCAGCGGCTCTGCTTCGAAGCGGTTGGGGTAGTCGTTCAGCATCGAAAGTTGGCTCTCGATGGATTTCCGCTGACTCTCTATCGACTTGAAATACGAGTTCTGAGAAAATACTTTCACGCCGCGGATATAGGTTTTCCGCACGCGGAACGTGGGGGTAAGGTCGCTGATGGAGGTGAAGTTGGCCGGGTCGCCCACCTGCAGCGTTCCCCAGTCCAGGCCGTAGTGGCGGATAGGGTTGATGCAAGCGGCTGTGAGGATGTCCCAGATGTCGTAGCCGTCGCGTATGGCGCGTCTTACGATCCGGTCGATATGTCCGCGGATGAGGTCCGACGGATGGCAGTCGTCGGTGCAGAACATGATCCTGTCGGGATATTCGCTGAGCAGGGGAATGAGCGCCTCGTAGTTCTTGGCAGCCGAGCCCTCGCGAATCTGAAGCATCATGCCGGCTTCGATGCACTCGCGTCCCTCTTCCGTAGTGGCGCACTCGTGATCGGAGCTCACGCCCGCAACCGCATAGTTGCGGCGGGCTTCGCCCAATAGCCCCGGCGCATGGCCGTCAACGCGCTTGCCGCTGGCCAATGCAGCCTTGATCTTGCGCATCACTTCAGGATCTTCGTTCAGCACGCCCGGATAGTTCATCATCTCGGCCAGATAACCGATGTCGGGCCGCGCCATGAGTTCCTCTATTGCCGCACCGTCGAGCACGGCGCCGGAGGTCTCAAAAGCCGCATTGCAACTCGGCACACAGCTCGGTGCGCCGAAGAGGAAATTGAACTTGACGAGCTTGCTGCTGCGCAGCATGAAGTCGATGCCCTCCACGCCTAGTACATTGCCTATCTCGTGGGGGTCGGTGATCACGCCCGTTGTGCCGTGTTCCACTGCGATGCGTGCAAATTCAGCAGGCACCATCATCGAGCTCTCGATATGTACGTGCGAGTCGATGAAGCCCGGCAGGTAGTACGGCGCGTCGGCCTGAATGCCTTCCAGCGGGATGATGGCCGCAATGCGGCCCTGACGGATGTGCATCTCGCCGTCGATCACGCGGCGATTGGGGATATCGAGGAAGTGTCCTTTGAAGATGTGGACGTCACCTTCTTTTCTTGTCCAGAGCATAGGGAGGGGGGAGTATTTGAGGCGGAGCAAAGAGAAATGGCGTATGCCTGTTTATTTGCCGAAGAGCTTGCCGAAGAGACCTTTCTTCTCGGCAGCGGGAGCTTCTTCTACAGCTTCGCCGATGAGGGCAGCGAAGTGCTTCTTGAGCTCTTCCTTCGAGCATGCACCTACGTGGCGCTCAACGAGTTCGCCGTTCTTGAAGAAAAGCATGCAGGGGATGTTCATGATGCCGTATTGGGACGGTACGGCGTCGTTGTCGTCTACATCCATCTTGCCTACGATGATCTTGCCTTCATATTCGGCAGCAAGTTCTTCTACGATGGGGAGCATCATCTGGCAGGGGCCGCACCACTGTGCGCCGAAATCGATGATGACGGGTTCGCCTTTGGCGAGAACCTCCGGGAAGGAGGCGTCGGTGAATTCGATCATGGTTTGATAATGTATGATTTATGATGTATGATTGATTGTTAATCCCAGTGTGCAACGACTGCGTCGTTTTCGAGGACAATGCTGATGCCGGAGCCGCGGAAGTCGCTGAGCAGGAGGGTGGTGAGGGCGTCTTCGATGTCGGTCTGGATAGCGCGCTTGATGGGTCGTGCGCCATACTGCTTCGAGTCGCTCTTGCCGATGATGTGGTCTTTTACCTCATCGGAAACCGAGAGGCTGAAGCCCATTCCCTCGATGCGCTTTCTGAGGCCGCGGAGCTCGAGTTCGATAATCTGATGGAGCGACTCTTTCTCGAGTTTTTGGAACGTCACCACGGAGTCGATACGGTTGACAAACTCGGGCGGAAACTGCTTTCGGAGGGCTTTCATCAGTATGTCTTTCTCCTCTTTTGGCCCGATTCCATCGGTAGTTTTGAAGCCTACGCCATTGCCGAACTCACGCAGTTGGCGGGTGCCTACGTTGGATGTGAGGATGATGATGGTGTTCTTGAAATCCACCACCTTGCCCTGGCGGTCGGTGAGGCGACCCTCGTCGAGCACCTGCAGGAGCACATTGAAGATATCGGGGTGGGCCTTCTCTATCTCGTCGAAGAGCACAATGGAATAGGGCTTGCGACGGACAGCCTCGGTGAGCTTGCCGCCATCTTCATGCGCGATGTATCCCGGAGGGGCGCCCACGAGCAGCGAGGTGGTGTGCTTCTCCATATATTCCGACATGTCGAAGCGGATGAGCGCGTCGCGCGAGCCGAACATCTCCTGCGCCAGACATTGTGCCAGGTGCGTCTTGCCTACACCCGTAGGGCCGAGGAAGAAGAAGGTGCCGATGGGGCGGTTGGGGTCCTTCAGGCCGAGTCGGCTGCGCTGGATGGCTTTTACAATCACGTCTACAGCTTCGTCCTGACCGATCACTTCGTTCTTGAGCGTGGGGGCCATCTCGCGAAGGCGACGGTTCTCATCGGCCTGCACACGCTGAACGGGTACACCGCTCATCAGGCTCACTACACGTGCAACGTCGTCTACGCTTACCGTAACGGGCTCTTTCCGGCGCTCTTCTTTCCAGTGGGCGATTGATTCGCTCATGCGCTTCTGGAGCGCTTCCTCCTTGTCGCGGAGGGCTACCGCATCCTTGAAGTTTTCATCGGTAGCAGCGGCTTTTTTCTCCTCTTTGGCAGCGGCTATTTCTTTCTCAAATTCCCCGATGAAAGCGGGGATTTCTTTCGTTTCTATCTGTGCTTTGGCGCCCACTTCATCCATAGCGTCGATGGCTTTGTCGGGGAAGGCGCGATCAGAGATATAGCGCTCGGTGAAGTCCACGCAAGCGCGGAGCACTTCATCGGTATAGCATACGTTGTGATGACGGCCGTAGGCAGTGGAGAGGCGGCGGAGGATCTCGAGGGTCTCCTCTGTCGTGGTGGGGCTTACCATCACCTTCTGGAAGCGGCGTTCCAGCGCTCCGTCTTTCTCTACCGACTTGCGGTATTCCGCGATGGTGGTAGCACCTATGCATTGCACTTCGCCACGGGCAAGAGCCGGCTTGAGGATATTGGCCGCATCGAGAGTACCCGATGCGTTGCCGGCACCTATGATGGTATGAATCTCATCGATGAAAAGGATGATATTCGGGTTTTTCTGCAGCTCGTTGATGACGGATTTCATTCGCTCCTCAAACTGTCCGCGGTAGGTGGTACCGGCCACCATGGAGGCAATGTCGAGGGTGATGATGCGCTTGTCGAAGAGCATGGGCGACACCTCATGATGGACAATACGGAGGGCCAGTCCTTCTACGATGGCCGACTTGCCTACGCCCGGTTCGCCTATCAGGATGGGGTTGTTCTTCTTGCGGCGGGAGAGGATCTCCACCACACGCTCGATCTCGGCCTGGCGGCCTACTACGGGGTCGAGTTTGCCGTCTTCCGCCTGGCGGGTGAGGTCTTTGCCGAACTTATCGAGGGCGGGCGTCTTGGAGTCGGATTGCTTCTGGGGCTGGGGCGCCTTCGGGGCCTCCTGACCGGGCATGTCGTCGGCCAGATCGGAGGAGAAATCGGCACCCATGCGGGGCTGTTCCATAGGACGCGGGAGGCGCTTTTCGAGCGTCTCGTAGGTTATCTGCCAGTTGTCGGCCAGATAGCCGGCAGCTTTGTTGATTCGTTCACGAAGGAGGGCGAGAAGGAGGTGCTCGGTGTGGGCGTCGTCCGCTTTATACGACTTGGCCTCGAGATCGAGAATACGGAGTATTCTTTCGGCCGGTTTGTCGTATTGGGGCGTGGTCTCTTCGGAGCCGGTCTTGAAGTTGCGGCCCTCGATGGCGCGACGGGCTTTGTCGATGTCGACCCCTGCCTCGATGAGGAGCTGCTGAGCCTTGGCTCCGGGAGTGCCCATAATGCCGAGGAGGAGGTGATCGGGCGTGATGCTGCTGCATCCGAGACGCTTGGCCTCCTCGCGACTGAGCTGGAGCACTTTATTTAGGTTTTCGGAATAGTTCATTGAATTTTTTATGTATTATTCTACGCTGAAAAGCGGTTGGTTTGGGATAAATTCTATCGTTGTAAAAGTCTTACACAAGTCGCATCTAAGTCGCTCCGACTCCGCATGCACGTGGCTGGCGAAAAAGATGGATTATCTTGTGGTGTATTATCGCCAGAAGAACCAGTGGGCGCCGGCGCGGATGACGGCCGGATTCATGGCGTAATCGGGCATGGAAAGGTAAGCGGGATTCTTCATGAAATAGTAGTTGAAATGCTGCCATTCGGCGAAGAACTTGAGCTTGAGGAGCTTCACGTAGAGGTTGATGTAGGCGTCGAGCACGGGGTAGTTGCCGATTTTCTGCTCCTGCTGGATGCAGAATTGCCCGGTGGCGGGGTTGAGGATGGGCGCGTAGTAGGCAGTGTGATAACGCATGTCCACGCCAATCTGCGCGAAGACCGCCCGTTTGAACCAATAGCCGTGATAATAGAGGTTGTGGTAGAGCGAGATGGCAGGCAGCGGGATGGTGGAATCGGAACTGAGCTGCCAAACCACGGTGTTCTCCAAATTGATCCACGGGGTGGTGACATCCACGCGGGCATCTGCACTGAGAATCTGCACGTTACCGCTATGCTGGACCGGTCGCCCATCGCGCTCGAAATAGATGCCGTGTGTGATGTTTTCGAAGCCCACTCTGGCCTTCGCTTTCACCCACTCGTAGGGGTAGCACACTTCGCCGCCGGCATAGAAGCGGTAGGTCTTCGAGAAATCGTTGTCCCAGATGTAGTGGTTGGAGCGGTAGTGGCGGGTGAAGAAATCGGGCGTCTCGTTTCGGAGATAAGCCGTAGCGCGGAGGCGGAGGGAGTCGGGGCCGAGGGGAAATTCGCCGTCGAGGTGGCCGTTCACCTGAAATTCGCCGAGCTTGTATCCGGCCAGACAGATATCGCCGTTTACTCCGAAGCGGATCCACTTGCCCTGATTCTTGTAGATGCTGCCGCCAACCCATGTGTTGTTGGTCCACTGGTGGCCGGCGAGGGTGTCGGACATGAGGTGGGCGACGAACGTTTCAGCAGGGTCGAACGGCTGGAACCACTGAGTGGGGCCGAGGGTGTCGTATTGTCCTACGCCAAAGGCGTAACGCTGAAATTCATTGGTGGCATAGACGGTGGCGCCGAAGCGGAGGAGCTTGTTGAATTCCTCGTTGAAAGTGACGGCAACGGTGTTGCGGATGTTGAGCACGTAGGCCGTATCTCGCGTGGTGGCGGGGTTGAGCCAGGTGTCCCGGAAGAAGCCCTGCTGCGACGTCTTTTCGATGTAGCGCTTGGTGGAGTTGTTGACTTCGAGCACGTGGTTGAAGGTCATCACGGGAATCTGGTCGATCACTACGGTGTCGCGGTCAGGTTGGCCTTTCTGCCCTTTGATGACGGTCTCGCGCTCGCGCTCCACGGTGATGCTATAATGATGGTCGAGATAGCCGGCTATGTGCTTGAGGCCCGACATACCTGCAAGCTGTACGGGGAGGTCCTCGGGCTTGAGCTGACCGTGGAGCTGGGTGATGTCGCGCAGACCGCCGTTCTCGAAGTTGCTCAATTTATTGAGCAGCAAGGAGGCGTGTAGACCGTAGTTGGTGCCGTCGTAAGAAGCGAAGACGGCGCCGGAGAAGACCTTGGCTTCCTGCGAGCTGTAGTGGCCGGGCGAATTGAGATAGCGCATGCTTACACCGATGTTGGTGCGCTTGTTCACGTTGCCGGTGAAGTGGAAGGAGAGGTCGTTTTCGGCATGATAGGTGGTAAAACCTTTCTTATAGGCAATGTCGGAATAAGCAACGGTGGTGCTGTAATACTGCACGTCCTGCGGGGTGAGCAGGTAGGGCTCGTAGGCATTGGCGAACAGGAAATCCACCTTCCGATGGGGAAGGGATGCGGGCCGGAGTCCGCCGCCGAGCCACCAGTCGCCACCGGTGCCGGTAAGGCTGAGCATGCCGTTGCCGGAGCGGTCGAAATAGATCTTCGACTGGGCGGGCGAGATGAGGTTGCCGTTGTAAGCCCAGGCGATGGAGCGGTCGTTGAGCACGTCGCGGAGCGGGAGGTTGATGGCGGCGGTGTCGATGCTGAGGGTGTCGGCTATGCCGTAGTCGTTGGGCATGCTCCAGGTGCGCATCACTTTTTTCACTTTTGTCTGGGTGATGCTCTGTGCTTGGGCTGCGGGCACAGCAAGGGCGAGGAGGAGCAGTAAGGCTCCGCCTTTCGCGAAAGATGCTATGTGTCCGAAAATATGCATTTGGGTGCAAAGGTAGCAAAAAAAAACCGAAAAACCAAATTTCGACCGATTTTCGGACAGAAAAAGTTTCTTTTTCTTGTTGCGCTCATGCATTCCTGCTTTTTCGGGAATCTGCCGGTTGTGGAGAAATGACGGAAAAAGGGGGAGTCAGGAAGCCGAAAAAGTGTGATTTTTTTATGCTGAAAAACATCTTTTTTTCTGTTGCACATTTCAAAAAAAATAAGTAATTTTGCGGAGTGGAACGAGTGTGTCTGTCCGCGCTATGTTAATAAGATGCAGAACAGACTGACTACCATTATTTTAACCAACCTACCATGACTCAAAGTAAAGATAACTATTGCGTGATAATGGCCGGTGGCATCGGAAGCCGTTTCTGGCCGTATAGCCGCAACAACCGACCGAAACAGTTTCTCGATTTCTTCGGAACGGGCCGCAGCCTGCTGCAGATGACAGTTGACCGCGTCCGTCCGCTGATGCCTATAAGCAATGTACTGATTGTAACGAACGTGGCCTACCGCGACCTGATTCTTGAACAGGTGCCGGATCTGCGTCCGGAGCAGATTTTGTGTGAACCGGCCCGTCGGAACACGGCTCCGTGCATCGCGTATGCAGTGGCGCATATCCGTGCCATAACCGACAAGGCCAACATCATCGTGGCTTCGTCGGATGCGCTTATCATGAACGAGCCGGAGTTTCAGCGGATTGCGTCGATGGGCCTCGAGTTCGTGGCCGAGAATGATGTGCTGCTGACTCTCGGCATGAAGCCGACTCGTCCGGAGACGGGTTACGGATATATCCAGTTTGAGCCGGGTGAGGCCGATTTCCGCAAGGTGAAGACCTTCACGGAGAAGCCCAATCGCGAATTGGCGGAGGTGTTTGTCAAGAGTGGCGAATTCCTCTGGAACGCCGGTATTTTCCTTTGGAATATGAATACGATATGGAACTGCTTCCGCGAGTTTCTGCCCGATATAGCCGGTCCGTTCGAATCCGGAGCCGACAAGGTGGGCGGTGTCGAGGAGGCTGACTTCATTGCAGGCATGTTTCCCTCGTTGCCGTCGGTTTCGATCGACTACGGCGTGATGGAGAAAGCGCAGAACGTATACGTGCTGGAAGCCGATTTCGGTTGGTCGGACCTCGGTACGTGGGGCTCGCTCTACGACCTGTCGAAGAAAGACGAAGCCGAGAACGTGACGTTGCACTGCGATGCCGACTACTACGATGCGCATGGCAACGTGGTGGCGCTCGAAGGCGGCAAGTTGGCCGTGATACAGGGACTGGAGGACTATATCGTAGCCGAGTCGGACGGTGTGCTTCTCATCTGCCGCAAGCAGGACGAGCAGCAGATCCGCCAGTTCGTATCGCTCGCTGAAGAGAAATACGGCGGCAAATTCAATTGAAAAAAATTAATTAACAGAAAACAATAAACAAATCTTTCCACAAATGAGTTACTTAAATTTCGACAAGAAATTGCTGGTTAACTTGGACCGCTCGCTGGGCAAGGAGATGATTCGTACGAATCGTTCCGGCGCTTACAACAGCACCACCCTGGTGGATTGCAACACGCGTAAATACCACGGTCAGTTGGTATTGCCGCTTCCGGAAATCGGACCCGACAACTACGTGCTGCTCAGTTCATTCGACGAGACGGTTATTCAGCACGGAGCAGAGTTCAACCTCGGTCTCCACAAATACGGCGAAAACAACTTCTCGCCGAATGGTCATAAATACATCCGCGAGTTCAACTGCGAGGTGATTTCGAAGACGGTTTACCGCGTGGGCGGCGTTATCCTTCAGAAGGAGCGCATGCTCGTGAGCTTCGAGCCGCGCGTGCTCATCCGCTACACCCTTCTGGAGGCTCATTCCGCTACTACGCTCCGCTTCCGCCCGTTCCTCGCTTTCCGCAGCGTAAACGAGCTGACACAGGAGAATCCGCGTGCGAATGCCGACATGATGGAAGAGGAAAACGGCGGCAGCTGCCAGATGTATCCGGAGTTCCCGCGCCTCTACATGCAGTTCTCCAAGAAGTGCACTTATGTGCACAACCCGCTGTGGTATAAGGGCATCGAGTATCAGAAGGAGCAGGAGAGAGGTTTCGCTTACAAGGAAGACAACCTCGTTCCGGGCTACTTCGAACTTCCGATGAAGAAGGGCGAATCGGTGATCTTCTCGGCCGGCATCAGTGCTGCCAACGTAAGAACGCTGAAGCCTATCTGGGAGAAGGAAATGAAGCGCCGTATCGCTCGTACCGACATGTTCGAGACGCTCAAGAACTCGGCTGCTCAGTTCTATAAGCGAGTAGGCGAACGCTGCTATCTGTTGGCCGGTTATCCTTGGTTCAACACCCCGGATGCCCGCACGGAGTTCTTCTCCGTGGCCGGCTGTACGCTCGGTATCAACCGTCCGGAATACTGGGAGGCAATCATGGACAAGACCGCTGTGCCCGATATGAAGGATTTCCTCGAGGGCAAGCAGGTGGAGACTCAGGGTCTCGACGAGCCGGATGCAATGCTCTGGTTCATCCGCGCTATCCAGGATTTCGCTGCTTACAACTCGCTTGCCGAGGCTGCCAAGAAATACGGCGAAGTGGTGATGGAAGTGATTGATTATATCCGCAAGAACAAGCACCCGCGCCTCTTCCTCCACCCGAATAACCTCGTTTGGGTAGACGGTACACAGCGCCCCGCTACCTGGATGGCTGCCGTAGAAAACGGCCGTCCGATCACCCCGCGTACGGGTTATGTAGTTGAGCAGAACGCATTGTGGTACAACGCGCTCATGTTCGCTGCTTCCCTCCTCCGCGAGATGGGTAAGGAGACGCAGGCCGACCTTATGGAATATCAGGCTGACCTCACGAAGACCTCGTTTGTTCAGACTTTCTGGAACGGCATTTATCTCGACGACTACGTAGTAGACAGCTACCATGATAAGGAAGTTCGCCCGAACATGATCTGGGCCGCTTCTCTCCCCTATTCGCCGCTTGACCGCAAGCAGCAGAAGTCGGTGGTAGATATGTGTACGAAGGAGCTTCTTACTCCGCGCGGCCTCCGTACGCTGTCGCCTAAGTCGGGCGGCTACCGTCCGGTATACATCGGCGGACAGCTCGAGCGCGACCGCAACTTCCACAACGGTCCCGTTTGGCCTTCCACCATCGCTGCTTACAGCGAGGCTTACATGCGTGTATACAAGATGTCGGGCCTGGCCTTCATGGAGCGCGCGCTCCTCGGCTTCGAGCAGGAGATGTCGGAACTCTGCATCGGCACCATCAACGAGCTCTACGACGGCAACCCGCCATACAAAGGACACGGCGGTATGTCGTACGCTCCCTCGGTTAGCGCTGTCATTTCGATGTGCAACAAGGTCCGCAAGATGGCCGAAGAGGAAAAACAGAAAGAACAAGAGTAACAAACAAGGCCTGCGGGCAAGGCCATCCGGCCACGCCTGCAAGCAATAATGCAAAATAAAAACAACGATATGAAAGCATTAATGTTTGGTTGGGAATTCCCTCCTCATATCCTCGGCGGTCTGGGTACGGCATCGTACGGCCTCACCCGTGGTATGGCGGAGCAGCCTGACATGGATATCACCTTCGTAATCCCCAAACCCTGGGGCGACGAAGACCAATCGTTCCTCCGCATTATCGGCGCCAACTCGGTTCCGGTAGTTTGGAAAGACAACAATTATGAATATGTGCGCCAGCGCATGGAGGGCAAAATGTCCCCGGAAGAGTATTATCATCTGCGCGACGGTATTCACTATGACTATACCCGTATCGGTACGGATGACCTCGGTTGCGTAGGTTTCTCCGGCCGCTACCCCGACAACCTGATCGAAGAGATCGGCAACTACGAGGCTGTCGCTTCCGTATTGGCTCACTCGCTCGATTTCGATATCATCCACTCGCACGACTGGCTTACCTATCCCGCCGGCGTTTTCGCCAAGCAGATTTCCGGTAAACCCCTCGTTATCCACGTGCATGCTACCGACTTCGACCGCTCCCGCGGCAACGTCAACCCCACCGTTTTCGCTATCGAGAAGCGCGGTATGGAAATGGCTGACCACATCATGTGCGTAAGCCACCTTACCCGTCGTACCGTTATCGAGAAATACGGCATCAATCCCGCTAAGGTTTCCACCGTGCACAATGCAGTAGAGCCTATTCCTGATGTAGATTCCTACAAGAAGACTCCGCGCAAGGACAAGGTGGTTACCTTCCTCGGCCGTATCACCATGCAGAAGGGTCCGGAGTACTTCGTTGAAGCAGCTGCCCGCGTGCTCGAGAAGACCGATGGTGTCCGCTTCGTGATGGCTGGTTCGGGCGATATGATGAACGCTATGATTGACCTCGCTGCCAAGCGCGGTATTGCCGACCGTTTCCACTTCCCGGGCTTCCAGCGCGGACGTCAGGTGCAGGAAATGCTCGCAGAATCCGATTGCTACATCATGCCGTCGGTTTCCGAGCCGTTCGGTATCTCCCCGCTCGAGGCTATGCAGCTCGGCTGCCCGAGTATCATCTCCCACCAGTCTGGTTGTGCCGAGATTCTCGACCACGCTATCAAGACCGACTACTGGGATATCGATGCTATGGCCGACGCTATCTACGCCATCGTCAAGTACCCGGCTATGTACAAGTCGCTCAGCGAACTCGGTAAGGAAGAAGTCAACAACATCAAGTGGTACGATGCCGGCTTGAAGGTTCGTGCCGTTTATGACAAAGTGCTCGCCGAGAGATAAAAAATTCAACTTTTCATTTTCAACTTTCCATTTTCAATTTTTCGAATTATGAGAAACATTAGCTTTTGCTTCCAAATGCACGCACCATATCGTCTGAAACGCTACCGCTTCTTTGATATCGGTCAGGATCATTATTACTACGACGATATGCAGACCGAAGACCAGATCTCCTGGCTTGCACAGAATTCTTATATGCCGCTCCTCGGCACCGTCCGCGAGATGGTAAGCCTCAGCCGCGGTAAGTTCCACTGCGGTGTTGCCGTTAGCGGTATCACCCTCCAGCTCTGCCAGCAGTTCGCTCCCGAGGTAATCGACGTAATGAAGGAGCTTGCAGCTACCAAGGCTGTCGAGTTCGTTTGCGTTCCTTATTCCCACTCGCTCGCATACGAGTATGACATGGACGAGTTCGTTCTCCAGCTCAAGATGTCGGCTCAGATCATCGAAGAAGTGCTCGGTCAGAAGCCTGTTACCGTTTGGAACACCGACCTCGCTTACTCCGATGAAATTGCTGATACCATCCACAAGCTCGGCTTCAAGGTAGCTATGACCGAAGGCGCTAAGCACCTCCTTTCCTGGAAGTCGCCCAACTACGTTTATCAGTCGGCAGCCAGCAAGTCGGTTAAGCTCCTCCTTCGCAATGCCAGCCTCTCCGACGAGCTCTCTTTCCACTTCTCCGATCCTACCTGGTACAACTTCCCGATGGACGCTGAGAAATACGCTAACCAGCTCAAGGCTATCGAGGGCGAAGAGCCTATCGTAAACATCTGGGTAGGCGCTGATACCTTTGGTATCCGCCAGAACGCAGGTACCGGTATCTTCGATTTCCTCAAGGCACTTCCTTACTACGTTATCGAGCGTGAGATGGGCTTCATGACCCCGTCGGAAGCTGCTAAGAAGCTTACCGCAGGCGAAGCTATTCCGTGCCCGTATCCTACCACCTGGTGCGGCGAAGGCAAGGACCTCTCTGCTTTCAACGGCAACGATCTCCAGCAGGAAGCACTCAACAAGCTTTACGCTGTGGCTGAGCGCGTTCGCCTCTGCAAAGACAAGTCCCTCAAGCGCGACTGGCTCGCTCTTCAGTCGGCCGACCACTTCCAGTTCATGAACCACATCGATGCCGGTCACACCAACTACGAATCGGCTTACGATGCATTCATCAACTACATGAACATTCTTTCCGACTTCCTCCTCCGCGTAGACGAGCAGTATCCTACCACCATCGAGAACGAAGAGCTCAACGAGCTCCTCAAGACGATCAACAACCAGGAGAAGGAGATCGCCGAACTCGAGAAGCAGCTCAAGGCAGCCAAGAAGGCTCCGAAGGCTGAGGTGAAGGCTGAGCCCGCAAAGAAGGCACCGGCTAAGAAAGCTCCGGCAAAAAAGACCGCTGCTAAGAAATAATTGCCCGCGAAAGGACTGACCGACCGTTCGGCCGGCCAGCCCCTGACATAAGAAAAGGAGCTCCGGATTCCCGGGGCTCCTTTCGCGTCTGCGCTCGCCCGCGTGCGTCAATATTATTCATTTATGCACTGATTTGCATAATTTTCTGCATAAAATCCGAGAGGGACGTCGGAGCGACTTTGATGGGACTTCCATGGGACTTTTATGCGACTTCCGCCCCCCCCCGATTTACATATTTTTTTATGCAGTTATGCAATTCTGCAATTCTGCAAAAGCCGAAAACGAACATTTTTTTGCGAAAAATGCACGATTTTCTTTGGCGATTGCGAAATAAGTATTATCTTTGTCGCCGATTTCGGTAAAACGGAATTGTTCTAGAACCAATCATTTATTTAACAATTGTTTTAAAAATCGTACGATTATGAAGAAAATGCTTTTCATCGCCGCTATCGCTGCTATGGCAGTTGCTTGCGGTAACAAGGCAGCTACCGAAGAGGCTGCTGCTGAAGATTCTGTAGTTGTTGAAGCAGCTTGCTGCGAAGGCGCTTGCTGTGGTAAGTGCGAAGCTGCTGCTGAGGCTGCTTGCTGCGAAGAGGCTGAGGCTAAGAAGACCCTCGGCGAAGTTGTTGCTGACAAGGCTGTTGAAGCTGGCGCTCCTGAAGAAGTAAAGGAAGCTACCGCTGCTGCTGTTGACGCAGCTGCTGCTAAGGCTGTTGAGGCTCTCAAGAAGTAATTTCTGCAGAAGCATTCAATCCTGCGCTCGCATTCGTGCGGGCGCTTTTTTTTGTGCTCGTGCAATCCCCGGATTTGCGTATTTCGCAAAAATTTGCTACTTTTGCACCTCATTTCTTTATTTCCGCTTTTATGAAATCCATCAAAGAGATCTACCGCATCGGCTACGGCCCTTCCAGCAGTCATACTATGGGTCCGCGACACGCGGCCGAGATTTTCCGGAGCCGCTATCCCGAGGCTGTTTCCTATGAAGTGACGCTCTACGGAAGTCTTGCCGCTACCGGTAAAGGCCACATGACCGATGTGGCCATACTCGACGTTCTTCCAGGCGCCCTCATCCTTTGGGAAGCCGAGGTATTCCTTCCTTTCCATCCTAACGGAATGCGCTTCCGCGCCCTTGACGCGGATGGCTGCGAAAAAGGCATATGGACTGTTTACAGCGTCGGCGGCGGAGCGCTTGCGGAAGAAGGCGACAGCCTCGTTTCCCCTGAAGTCTATCCGCTTAACACCATGACGTCCATTCTCGAGTATTGCAATCAGACCGGTCGCAATTATTGGGAATATGTGGAAGAGTGCGAAGGTCCCGAAATATGGGATTATCTCTCCGAAGTATGGCATGTGATGATTGCTGCGGTTGAACGGGGAATCGACCAGGAAGGCGTGCTCCCAGGGCCGCTCAATCTGCGCAGAAGAGCTGCCAATTACTACGTAAAAGTAGCCGGCTACAACGACAATCTCCGCAGCCGCGGACTCGTCTTTGCCTATGCCTTGGCCGTGAGCGAGGAAAACGCCTCCGGCGGTAAGATCGTGACGGCTCCCACCTGCGGTTCCTGCGGTGTTTTGCCCGGTATTCTCTACCACCTCTGGAAGAGCAAGCATTTCTCCGAAGCACGTATTCTGAGGGCTCTCGCAACGGCCGGTCTCGTCGGAAATATCGTGAAGCAGAACGCCTCCATTTCCGGTGCGGAAGTGGGATGCCAGGGCGAAGTGGGTGTAGCTTGTGCTATGGGTGCAGCAGCTGCCATTCAGCTCTTCGGAGGAAGTCCGGCGCAGATAGAATATGCAGCGGAAATGGGTCTTGAGCACCACCTCGGAATGACTTGCGACCCTGTTTGCGGACTCGTTCAGATTCCCTGCATCGAACGTAATGCTTACGCGGCTGCTCGCGCGCTCGACGCCAATCTCTATGCCAGTCTGACCGACGGAACGCATCGCGTTTCGTTCGACAAAGTGGTGGAAGTGATGCGTCGCACAGGTCACGATCTTCCCTCGCTTTACAAGGAAACGGCGCAGGGAGGATTGGCAAAAGACTATGCTCCAATGTGATTTTCCCGGAAGAACTTTTGCCATTTTGCCAAAATATTACAAGTTTACTTGTATATTTCATTTTTTTTCGCTAACTTTGCAGCGATTTTATAAAATAAAATCAAGCTTAATCGATTAAACTCTCATTATAATGAAAACTTTACTTCAGAACCTTGGCGCCATTTTGGTGCTCTGTGGCGTTTGCTGCCTCGCAGTTTATTTCTTCGCCGTTCCGGCTAACACCCTTCTTGTTGCAGCTGTTGTGCTCGAACTCGTAGGCATCCTCGGCTACATCCTCATCAACAAATTCATTCACTGATCCCTCTCTCAACAGGATAACTGAATATGCTGGAAGAAGACGAGTTGACCCCGGAAGAGGATACCACTTCCGAGGCTGCTCATAGTAACTATAACCCTCAAGAGAAAGTATTCGACGATTCCCGCAAGTATCATCTGACGGGAATGTATCAGGATTGGTTCCTCGATTACGCCTCGTACGTAATCCTGGAGCGTGCCGTACCGTCTATTTACGACGGTTTGAAACCCGTTCAGCGTCGTATCCTCCACGCCATGAAGTGCGTTGACGACGGCAAGCTGAACAAGGTGGCCAACCTCGTCGGACAGACCATGCAGTATCATCCGCACGGTGATGCTTCCATCGGTGATGCCCTCGTGCAGCTCGGCCAGAAAGACCTCCTGATCGACACCCAGGGTAACTGGGGCAACATCCTTACGGGCGACGGCGCCGCTGCTCCGCGATACATCGAAGCACGTCTGTCCAAGTTTGCCCTCGAGACGGTTTTCAATTCGAAGACCACCCATTGGATGAAGTCGTACGACGGCCGCAAAAACGAGCCCGTCAATCTCCCGATCAAGTTCCCCCTGCTCCTTGCTCAAGGTGTGGAGGGTATTGCCGTGGGCCTCAATTCGAAGGTGCTTCCCCACAATTTCTGCGAGCTTTGCGATGCGTCGCTCGCTTATTTGCGTGGCGAGGAATTCCAGCTGTTCCCTGATTTCGTGACCGGTGGCTCGATCGACGTATCGAAGTACAACGACGGCGAGCGCGGTGGTGTAGTGAAGATCCGTGCGAAAATCTCCAAGATCGACCAGCGAACGCTCGAGATTACCGAGATTCCGTATGGAACGACTGTGCCGAAGCTCATCGAAACGATTCTCCGCGCCAACCAGAAGGGCAAGATCAAGGTGAAGAAAGTGGAAGACCTTACGGCCAAGAATGCCGATATCGTCATCACGCTCCAACCGGGCGTTTCGAGCGACAAAGCCATCGATGCGCTCTATGCATTTACCGATTGTGAGCTCTCCATCTCGCCCAATTGCTGTGTGATTCAGGATCGCACTCCAATCTTCACAAACGTCACGAATCTCCTCAAACTCTCTACCGACAACACCCGCAACCTCCTCAAGTGGGAACTCGAGATCCTCAAGGGTGAGCTCGAAGAACAGCTCTTCTTCACATCCCTCGAGCGTATCTTCATTGAGAACCGTATATATAAGGAGGAAGGCTACGAACAGGCGCCCAACAAGGAGAAACTTATCGATTTCGTCGATAAGGCACTCGAGCCGTGGAAGGCGAAGCTCGTTCGCGAAGTCCGTCGGGAAGATATCGAGCGACTCTTCGAAATCCGCATGATCCGCATTACCAAGTTCGACTCCAAGAAAGCCGACGAGCAGATCCGCGACCTCAAGAAGAAGATCGATCAGACCAAGTACAATCTCAACCACCTGACCGATTATACGATCACCTGGTTTGAGAACCTCAAGCAGAAATATGGCGCCAAGTATCCGCGTCGCACCGAGGTGCGCAACTTTGCCGCCATCAACGTGAAGACCGTCGTAGAGGCCAACGAGAAACTCTACATCAACCGCGCCGACGGCTTCATCGGTACCGCTCTCAAGAAGGATGAATACCTCTTTGACTGCTCCGACATCGACGATATCATCATCTTCTACAAAGACGGTAAATACAAGATTGTGAAGGTGGCCGACAAGCTTTTCGTCGGCAACAATATCCTTCATATTGCCATCTTCAAGAAAGCCGATGAGCGAACCATCTACAATGTGGTCTATCGCGACGGCCGCGGTGGCACTTACTATTGGAAGCGATTCTTCGTTACGGGTATCACCCGCGACAAGGAATACGACCTCACGCAGGGTAAGCCTCAAAGCCGCGTTGTCTATTTCACGGCCAACCCCAACGGCGAAGCCGAGACTATTCGTGTGCAACTCAAGCCGGCTCCCCACGTGAAGAAACCCGATTTTCCGATGGACTTCTCCGAGTTGGCCATCAAGAGCCGAAGCGCTCGCGGCAACGTGTTCACGAAGTTTGATGTGAAGTCGATCACCCTCCGTGCCAAGGGTGGCAGTACGCTTGGCGGCCGTCAGGTTTGGTTCGATCCGGATATCCTCCGCATCAATTACGACGGGCAGGGTATGTACTTGGGCGAGTTCCAGAGCGAGGATCAGGGGCTCTGCATCTGCACTAATGGCGATTTCTACTTCACCACGTTTGAAGAGACCGCCCATTTCGAAGACAATATCCGCATTATCGAGAAATACGACCCCGATA
>JAGHUE010000171.1 GCA_018064985.1 Candidatus Colicola faecequi
GTAGGTGTCTGCATGTAGGTGAAGTTGTCGAACGGGTCGAGTTCGCGGGGAAGAAGATCGTAGGCAAACTCGCGGTTGACCATATCGCCCGTGCGGAGAAAAGACTGAAGACTGATATAGCGCACGTCACCCGCAAAGCGGGTGTTGTAGCGGAGTACTCGTCCGCGTTGTTTCGATTTGAGGTTAACGCCGAAAGTGACACCTGCGGAAGTGCCGCAGATGACGTTGGGTTCAAAGTTATGGTCGAGCATGGCGTCTATCACGCCTGCGCTGTAGAGTCCGCGCATGCCGCCGCCTTCGAATACTACACCTGTTTTCATTGTTGTTATCTTGTTTGAATGATATCTTTACAAAAATCGCGCCATGTGTGCAAAAAAGCGTGCATACATGGCGCCATCCGTACGGATAATCATGTACTATCTTACGGTATCTTCGGTTGGACGTCGTGTGGACTTATAGTAGAAGTAGAGCAGACTTTCTTCATTCTCTCATACTGCATTTTCATGCACTATCTTATGCTTTATTTCCGTGATTTTGCGGTTGAGGCGCTCGTGGAATGAGCGCTCATGTTCACGTTCATGGATATAGCCGGTAATGAAAAGAAGGAGACATGCGGCGGCGAAGTACACGGCGGTAAGAATCCACAGTACTTTGTACTCTTCGCGGGTGGTCCAAAGGGAAGCCCCCATCGTGTTGATGTGGATGAAGCCGTGCGCTCCCCATGTGTACGGGATGGCGTGAGACAGCATTACCCAGGACCCTGGCATCAGCTCTTTAGGCCAGGAGATACCGGCCATGAAAAGGAAGATGAGGGAGGATGAGATAAACAGCACCATACCCGACTCGCGGTTGCGCACGAAAATGCTTACGCACATGGAGAAGAAAATGGTAGAGAGCAGATAGGGCACCATGAAACGCATGATATCGAATGGGTTGCCTACGTGAGGTAAGCCGAACAGCCGCGGGAGCAGGAGGGCGAGGATGCAGGCGAGGGCGTAATAAACGGTGAAATACGCTGCCGAGCGACCGCCTATGATGCGAACGACCGAATAGCTGCGCGGTCGGCCCTCAATCCGGAAGAGCTGTCTGTTTTCCTCCCGGGCAGTGCCGCCCAGCATACAGATACCGAACAGGAGCGTTTGATGAAGAATAAGCATCAGTACAGCTGGGATGAGAAACGAACCATAGCCTCCTACCGGATTGAAGAGCGCGGTTTCGCTGTATGGTGCATCTTGCACGAGCACCCAGGCCATCTCCTTGTCCATGCCCATCTGCTCGTAGCGGTCGATCTGGACGTTCTGCATCTTCTCGAGCATCACCTGATTGCAGCTGAGGTAAAGTCCTTTCATGTAGAGAAAAGACGACATGTCGCAATAGAGAGAGATGTGGGCTTTGCCGACCGGATTGGCCAGTTGGGCGGCATAGTCGGACGGGAAATAAATGATGCCGTGCACTTTCTGATCGCGAAGGAGGCGCTCGGCTTCTGCCATGGAGGTGCAGTTGTACGCGAGCTTCACGTCGGGTGCGGCACCCCATTTATGGAGGAAGTCGCGGCTCTCGGGGGAGCGACTGAGGTCGACTACCGCAACGGGGATGTCTTCAATCTGCTCGCGCCAATAGATTGCTTTATAAATGAAAGGGTAGGCAAGGGTAGCGAGGAAAAAGATGACGGCTACGCCGGGGTCGGTAAAGATGCGACGCAGTTCGCCGGTGTAGACACGCCACACTTCCTGCACTTTGAGCCATTGACGATATAAGAATCTGGTGAGTTTCATTTGAGCGGATAGTTCTGATGAATGAGTGCGCCACGGAGACGCATGCCGGTTGTCATTGCCAGGAACATGAATGCACAGAGGCTGGCAGCCGGTACAAGTGAATTTTGTACGGGAGCGCCCATAAGGGCCTCATTGACGTAGATGAGATAGTAGTGTCGGAGCGGAACGAGGTAGCTGAGTGCTTGCACGGCGGGGAGCATGTTCATTACAGGATAAGTGAAACCTGATAGGGAAAAACCGAGCATGCCGTAGAGTGCGCCGATGGAAATGGCATCACGGAGGGTAGGAAGGCAACCGATGAGGAAAATTCCCATGCTCTCCATTGCCATGACGAAAAGCACCATAGCTCCCATGAGACGGGGCAGACTGCCTTTTACCGGGAAGCCTGCAAATTGGAATAGAATGAGGCTGCATCCTATGCCTAACACGACGAATAGAATTGTATAGGGGATGAGTTTGCCAATCATGGCAGCCGTATAGTTGCCGCCTGCCGCATCAAGCCATTCCCGACTGGTCTGCGTCTTCAGTTCGTAGCCGATTGCGAAGATAGTTAACATCAGTACAATCAGTCCGAGAATGCCCGGAAGAATAACGCTGGTAAGATAGATGGAGTAGTTGCTCCACGGGTTGCCGATCATGTGAGCATCGATGCTGACTGGCTGAATACGGTTCATTATGACATAATCCGGCATACCTTTTTTGCGCAATACCTCGCGCTGGAAAGCTCCCGAAGTAAGGTTTACCATCGTGAGGAGCTGTTTGTAGGCCGTATTGCCGCCTACTGTGTAAGCGTTCGTTACGTAAAAATCGAGCTGTGGCCGATGCATGGCTACGAGGTCTGCATAAAATTTCTCGGGGATAACAATGATTCCGTATACTTGGCCCTGCTGCATAGCCTCGCGTGCTTCGGAGAAGGAGGAAGTGATGAGCATTACGTCGGCTGCCTGGGTGGCCGCTAGTTCATGTGTAAGCCGGCGGGAGATGGATGTCTGATCGTGGTCGACTACCGCAACGGGCATCTGCTGGGCAGCCCCTTTACTCATCAAGGTGAGAAAGAAAAAGGTGCTGAGCGCCATGACGCCAATAGAAGCGAAGAGGTATAGCGGACGACAGAACATCTGGCGGAGCTCGCGCTTCAGGACATTATGTATTTTTGAGAAATATTTCATGTTGAAAAAAGTCGGAAACTTCTGCGTTTTTTTACTGAAGTAGTATTGCGGTCATTCCCGGACGCAGATCTTGGATAGGATTGACCGGACGGCACTTGACATCGAAAGTGCGGACGTCGTAGCCGCCGTTCTGTTTTGTGGTTCGCCAGGTGGCGTAGGTACCCATGGCTTTGATATGAGTGACTCGCACGGGGTAATCCATGTTGCCGAGCGCGGGAATGCGCACGCGGTATTGGTTGCCCATCTTGATTCCTTCGAGCATGTCTTCACGAACAGAGAACGTGAACCAGGCGTCGTTTAGGTCGACGATAGCCATGACCGGGCTACCCTGTCCTACGAGTTCACCCGGCTTGGGAAAACGTTCGCTCACTTCACCGTCGCAGGGGGAAAGGAGATAACGCTCTGCTTGGGCAAGTTCTACTTCCTTGATGAGACCGTCTACCCTTGCCACCTGTGCTTCTGCTGCTTCTTTGTCTTCTTGTCGTGCACCGTTGCGGGCCATGTCGTATTGGCTCTTGGCCGCCTTGGTGGTAGCTACTGCCGCTTTGTATTGGGCTTCTACTTCATCGCGCTTCTGTGCACTTACGACACCTTTGTCATAAAGGGCACTTACCCGCTCATAGCTTTTGCGGTAGATTTCCTCGCCGGCTTTGGCTTTCTGCCACATCTCGTAGGCGCCGGTGATCTGTTCACGTTGTGCACCGTTCTTGGCTTTCTGATTGACTGCTTCGGCCATCTCGCGGGCGGCTTGAGCCTGCTCCATTTTTGCCTCCACTTCGGGCGAATATATTGCTACGAGGGTATCGCCTTTCTTTACGATATCACCTTCTTCGTACATGTACATCTCAATGCGGCCGGGTACTTTGCCCGATACGCGATATTCGCTGGCTTCGGCTTCTCCCTGAATGAGCTCTTCTTCCGGCTGCAGGGCGAAGATGCCTACGAGTGCTACTATAACGACTACTGCCAGGAGGGCTACAATGCCCAGCAGCAGACTGCCTTCTTTCTGTTTGTCCATTTTATTGCAAGTTTTCTGTGATTAATGTTCCTGTGTATTTCTGGAGGGTGGCGGTGGCCATTTGGAGATTGACGAGCGCGTCGATTCTGTCAGTGGAAGCGGAGAGCCATGCTGTTTGCGCCTGCATGAGGTCGCCGACAGCTACCATGCCTGCATCGAATGATTCCTGCGCCATGTAGAGTACCTGGTCGGCATTCTTGAGGTTGAGGTCAGCGAGGACTACATTCTGCTGTGCTTCCATCAGTTTCTGACGTGCTTGCGTAACCTGAAGCGTAAGGAGCTCGCGGCTCTCTTCCACTTTCAGTTCGGCCATGCGTGCCTCGTGTTTTGCCGCTTTGAGGCGACAGATATCCTCGGCATGAGCGATGGGAATGTTTACCACTACGCCTGCGTTCCAAGTACCGCGGTTACGGAAATCGCTGCTGAGGCCGTTTTGCGCGTAAGGATTGGTGTAGAGGTAATTGGCTTGGGCTATGATATTGGGTTGCAGTCCGGCCGCGGCCAGACGGACGTGGCTATCGGCCATTTTCTGCGCTTCCTGAAGGAGCTGCATCTCATGACGGTTGTCGACCGACACTTCTCCGCTGAGCAGATTCGGATCGGCAATGTTCGTTTCGGGAACATCCACAGGATGAATGTCGGCATCGAGCGGAAGACCGATTACCTGGCACAGGGCCATCTTGGAAAGGATAAGCCCGTTGTCGGCCTGAAGCCGTTTGACTTCCGCTTCTCCGAGCTTGGCTGTCACGTTGAGCAGGTCGGACTGCGTAGCGAGGCCTTCAGCCTGCAGTTCGCGCACGTCGCCTTCGAGTTTCTTCAGAAGGTCGTAATA
>JAGHUE010000058.1 GCA_018064985.1 Candidatus Colicola faecequi
AAAATATGTTTTAAAACATAAAAATTCACCCCCCCCGCTTAAGTATACTGATTTTCAATCACTTAACAAAAAAAAATTTCGTTTTCTTTTCATTTCGTAACGTTTCGTAAGTTTCGTAACTATTGCGGTTTCGAAATTAATTTTGTACTTTTGCAGACGAAAATTTCATGCATTTTTTTGCGAAAACGCACACTCCTATTTACAAAATGATATCTACGAACATCATCTCCGGTTCCTCTTCCGCCAAAGAGCGACGGGCCGAAATACTCAAGCTGCTCGAGCACAACGAAGAGCTGCTCGTTACCGACCTCAGTCAGCTGATGCACATCTCCGAAGTCACCATCCGCAAAGACCTCACTATCCTCCAGCAGCGAGGCCTTCTGCTCCGCACTCGCGGAGGAGCCATCCGTCGTCCGGTGGAGAACCTCAACGAAGATACCTCCATCGGCCAGAAGCGCCTCTTCAATTTCCGCGAGAAGCAGCGCATCGGCCAGATGGCAGCCTCCCTCATCCGCGAGGGCGACAATATTCTCCTCGATTCCGGCACGACTACCATGGAGATTGCGCGTAATCTCGACCGCTTCCAGCATCTCACCATCATCACCAACGCCATGAACATCGCGGTCGAACTCATGAAATACGAGCGCTTCAACGTCATCATGCTCGGCGGCCACCTCCGTATCAACTCCCACTCCGTTGTCGGCCCGCTCGCCATCGCTGCCCTCCGCAATTTCACCAGCTACAAGCTCTTCCTCGGCGTGGATTCCTTCTCCGAAACGGAAGGTGTCTCCACCCCCAGCCTCGAAGAAGCCCTCCTCAATCAGCAGATGATAGCCCAAGCACAGGAAGTGATTGCCGTCTTCGACTCTTCCAAGTTCAATAAGCGCAGTTTCGCTCATATTGCCGACGTCTCCCAAATCAATGCCATCGTCACCGACCATGGTCTCCCCGCAGGAATGGCCCGCCGTCTTGAAGCGGCCGGTCTGAAAGTATACGAAGTCTGATCAAAAAACTATATCTTGCAATGAAACACTCGTTCCTTTTCCTTTTCGCGCTCATGCTCACTCTTGTGCCCGCATGCCGCCCGACTGAAGAGCAGCCCAATCCCGAAAATCCGCAGGATTCCCTGCCTGCTTTTGCCGACCCCGACGACTCGCTCTTCTCGCTCGTCAGCCTCCACGCTACCCGCACCTACGTGCAGCCCCTCACCGGCCTCGTGCTCTGGCCCGATCTCGCACGCTCGCGCAACACTGCCTACGGCAACAGCATCGCCCTCGAGTTCAACTACTGCCTCCCCTGCCGCGTCGTTACCGGCAAAGTCGACGGTCAGCTCCAGTACGACTGGACCTACCTCGAGCGCATCCTCGATGATATCGCCTCGCGCGGCCATCAGGCCATCATCCGTTTCCGCTACGAATATCCCAGTTCGAAAGATGTCGACGGACAGCGTGGCACTACCGCTGTGCCCGACTACATCAAGGCCCTCCCCGATTATGAGGAAACCTACAGCGCCGATCCCGGTGGCGACGGTCCTACCTACTATGCCGATTGGCGTCATCCCGAGCTCCAGTGGTTCACCCTCCAGTTCTATACCGATCTCGCTGCGCGCTACGGCTCCGACCCCCGCATCGCCTTCGTTGAAGTGGGCTTCGGCCATTGGTCCGAGTATCATATCTACGGCACTCCGCTCCGTCTCGGCGTCAACTTCCCGAGCAAGGAATTCCAGGCGGAGTTCTTCCGCCACATGGCCGAAGTGATGCCTCTCCCCTGGCTCGTTTCCATCGATGCAGCCGACGGTTCCTACAGTCCCGTAGTATCCGATCCGTCACTCATGGCGCTCACCTTCGGTCTCTTCGACGATTCCTTCATGCACAAAGGCCACGAGATCGGCAGCGCCGACGGCTACAACGAGCGCAACTGGAACGCTATCGGCAAGGGCATCCGTTGGCAAACGGGCGTATGCGGTGGCGAAGTGAGCTATTATACGAGCAAAGACCAGAAAGACTTCCTC
>JAGHUE010000041.1 GCA_018064985.1 Candidatus Colicola faecequi
AAATGAAAGCTCTATTTATCGGTGGTACAGGAACAATCAGTTCGGCCGTCACCCGCCAATTGGCTAACGACCCGGAATGGGGACTCTGGCTTATCAACCGCGGCAACCGCAATGCCGACCTCCCGGCTTCGGTAAACGTAATAAAAGCAGATATCAACGACGAAGCTGCTGTGGCAGCAAAGCTTGAAGGCCACACGTTCGACGTAGTCTGCGATTTTATCGGTTTCGTTACTCCGCAGCTGGAGCGCGACTATCGCCTTTTCAAGGGCAAGACTCGCCAGTTTATGTATATCAGCTCGGCTTCCGCGTATCAGAAGCCGCCAAAGCACAGCTTCTGAAGTAAGCCGTAAGCGCCAAGATACAAGATATAAGATTCAAGATATAAGGTATCGGACATAAGAAAGGCGGAGCAGAATCGAAAGGATTCCGCTCCGCTTTTTGTGTGTGGATAATACGTGGGTTATTCTCTGTGGATGACGCTGCCGCTTGCCTGGTGAGTAGCGAGGATGAGCACCTCAGCAATCTGTACGTGTGCAGGAGCTTGAGCTGCGTAGAGCGCCACGTCGGCAATATCGTCGCCCGTGAGGGGCTTGATACCTTTATAAACGTTGGAGGCACGCTCGGCATCGCCATGGAAACGCACGGTGCTGAAGTTGGTTTCCACCAAGCCGGGCTTGAGGTTGGTTACGCGTACGGCAGTCTCGGCTACATCGATGCGCAGACCGTCGGAGAGTGCTTTTACGGCAGCCTTGGTGGCGCAATAGACATTGCCGTTGGCATACGCTGCATCGCCGGCTACGCTGCCGATGTTGATCACATGACCGCGATTGCGCTCCACCATGCCGGGCACTACGAGGCGGGTCATCGTAAGGAGGCCTTTGATATTGGTGTCGATCATCGTGTTCCAATCGGCGGGATCGCCCGCATATTCCTTGTCGAGACCGAGGGCCAGACCGGCGTTGTTGATCAGAACGTCCACTTCGCGCCATGCTTCGGGCAGCGAGGCAAGCGCTCCGGCAGCAGCTTCGGCGTCGCGGACGTCGAAAGTGAGAGTGAGTACTTCTGCGTCGAGTTCGTCTTTCAGAAGGGCGAGCTTCTCGGCATTACGGCCGGTAAGGATAAGGCGGTAGCCGCCTTGCGCGAACTTGCGTGCGCAAGCTTCGCCGATGCCGCTGGTAGCGCCTGTGATGAGAGCTGTTTTCATATTGCTGGGGAAAAATTATCTGTGTGCGAAGACGGGCTCGAGCGGATCGAGCGCCGGGAAATGAGGAGCGTAGAAGAGCGGAATAGGATTGTGATGCAGGCTGCCCCATTCGATCTCGTGAATCTCCGAAAAATCGGGACCGCCGAAGTCGAACGAGCGTCCGTAGAGAATCACGCAGCGCTTGGCTTCGTCGATGCGCCAAAGTCCACCGCCCGTGCATTCTTCGCCCGGAGCGAGCAGTTCGCGGTGGAGATACACCTGCCCGAAGCGCAGGTGACCGTCATCGGTGATGATGAATTTCTGATACATTATTCGGGGCGGGCTTCGTCGATTACTTTCTGATAGGGGGCTATCATACCTTCGCTGATCCTGTTGCCCATCATGCGGCGCACTTTCTTGTTGGACATCATAAATCCGATGAGATAAGTGAAGAGCGATGCTTTCCACTCTTTCTGCGGGAAATCGTAGAGCTCGTGTTCGCGGAAATACTTGTGGTCGGCACGCATGAGTCCGCGCATGTGCCAGATGAGATCGCGGAAGATTTTCATACCGCCGACGCCGTAGAACGTGGAGGGCTTGGTATAGCGTGTTTCGAGTGCCCAGACGAGCTGCTTGGCCCCCACTTCGAGCGAGGCTTGGTCGGTCATGATACCGGCCAGATAGTTGCCGCCTATCTCGCCTTTCGAGATGAGGAGCGTGCGCAGATTTTCTTCACGGCTGAGATCGCCGGCTACGATGTAGGCTTGCGGCATGCCGTGGGTGACGGTGCGATGTCCGTTGCAGAACTGGCGGTCGTCGTAGAGCTTGAAGAGCGAACCCATCGAGTGGTCTTTGATGCGGAACGCATAGACGATGGAGTCGTGCTTGAGCTGAATCTGCTCGCGGAGATAGGTGTCGAAGCCGTCGGGCATACTGCACTTGCCGCCTTTGGAGCAGTTGAAGCAGCAGATGCATCCGCTTGTAAACTTGAAGTCACGGATATTGAAAAGCT
Source organism: Candidatus Colicola faecequi (assembly GCA_018064985.1). Lineage (GTDB taxonomy): Bacteria > Bacteroidota > Bacteroidia > Bacteroidales > Paludibacteraceae > Colicola > Colicola faecequi. The sequence goes on from JAGHUE010000041.1 coordinate 2,196, forward strand.
CAGTTTCGTAGGGCAGCAGGGCGCGGAATGAGCTGATTTTCTGTGCGAGTTCTTCGTCGTCGGGCGCCAAATCAGCCACGATGATCACGCGCTTTTGAGAAGGCTGCACGGCAGGCATCCCGGCCATCTTCCACTCGATGAGCTGCCACCATTGGCGCGCCTGCAACTGGCCCACCGGCTTCTGCAGATCCTCCATGTCGGCCGAGAGCGGGTCGAGCATGCGGAGACCGAGGTCGGCTGCGTTGTCTTCCATGAAGCGGAGGGCAGTGACGTCGTAGAAATGGCGCGAGGTGCAGAGCTGGGTGGCGCAATGACCGCGCAAGTCAACTCCGGAGAGCTTCAGCAGTTCGATGAAGCGATGGAGCTGCGCCGGCACGAGGCAGGTGTAGACCGGGTAGGAGAAGAGCAGCAGGTCGGCTTCCTGCACGCGCTGCAGGGTGGGGCAGAGGGTCTGCCTGTCGCCGGCCATCCATTCGGTCAGTTCCTTCTCGATGGAGCGGATCTGCTGACCTGCGAAAAGCGTGTCCCACTCGTGCTGAGGGTGCAACTTCTTGAGGTAGTTGCACGTCTGCAGCGTAATGGAATACTTGCCTTTCGGGCTGCCGTTGATTACGAGTATCTTCATAATTCGTTATTTTATTACGAATCTATGGATTTGGAATGGTCCAAACAAATTATTAGTCGTGGATATAAGCCTTGAAACTCTGCTTTTTGCCTTCAGCTGTCACGATGAACATATAGACTCCTTCTGGAAGGCTAATCTCAACATCTGTGCTGGTGGTGCTTGTCACGTTGAAGAGCTGGCCAGAGGTGGTAAAGGTGTAGATGGACGCATCTTCTGGAAGAAATTCGAAGCGTACATAACCATTTGTAGAGGTGAGATTGAGGCTCGGGAACGCGATTTCATCAACTGCGCTGGCATCCGCATCAATGACGCCGGCTGCAACTAGGTCTTCACGAGCAATGGGCTGATTTTTTTTGTTTCCCCAAATGTATTCAGCCAGCACGGGGCAGTCAATGAAAGGATTTCGGTTGCGCTGAATTCCGTAAATGGCTTCCTGACGGGATTTTTCCTTTTGTGAAACCTCATCCTGGCGTGTCCACTTTAGGAAGAGAGCGATGGCATAATCGGAGAGCCCTGCCTTGCTGTTGGACCAAGTGAATACTTTCTTGCCTTCATTAGCCATTGTGAAGTTCTTGTTGTAATAGCAAGCTACCATATAAAAGTAGGTACGGGCGAGGTCGCCTTTATATTCGTCGACTGGCTCAAAGACAGTTCCAACGGGGTAGTTCCCGAAGGTGCTGGCTCCGAGTTTTCCAAGGGCGTGACCGCCGAGGTTGGTACCATCGGAGCACTCTCCGTAAGGGTAGTTGGAGCGTTGACCGTTAACCTTACCATCGGTAGGATAGACGTGAAAGAGGTCTGCTTTCATAGGGCTCTGCTCACCGAACCACGACTGAGGAATGGAATGCTCGCGGTTGTAGCAGTGGCAAACTGCGCCAACGTTGCCGCATTGGTCGTTGCCCGGAGTGTAAGAGCAGGTGGAGTATATATCCCAGATATCACCGTTGGCTTGTAGGTCGGTGGTGTAGTAAGCACTCCATAGACCGGAATAGCCTATGTCGGTGTGACTGCTCACGAAGCCGTGGAGCGCGCTGAGAATCTCAGCTGCACCCTGCTTGCCGATAAGAGCAGCGTAATTATTCTTATAGTTTTGGGGAATCTCGGCGTTGACCGCCACGGCTAACGCTGCGAAGAAAAGAAATGAAAGAATTGTGCGTTTCATGGTCGGGTAAAATAGCGTCCGCCCTGCAGCTCCTCCGCTCAGATGAGGGAGGGGACAGCAAGGCGGAATGCTGATTTATTTTGCAATTACGAGGTAGTAGTTCTTCTTGCCTTTCTGGAAGAGAATATACTTGCCGTTGAGGAGTGCGTCAGCGTTGATGGGAGTGTTCACATCGGTGAGCTTCTCTTTGTTCATGGAGAAACCGTTGGCAGTGAGCATTTTGCGTGCCTCACCCTTCGATGCGAAGATCTGGGTATTGACAGCCAGCAGGTCGAGCGGATTGATGCCGTTCTTGAGTTCTTCGAGGCTGATCTCAAACTGCGGAACGCCTTCGAATACCTGCAGGAGGGTCTCTTCGTCGAGCTGGTGGAGTGCATCGGCGGTAGCATTGCCGAAGAGGATGTTCGATGCTGCAACGGCTGCGTCGTAGTCTTCGCGGCTGTGAACCATCACGGTCACTTCCTCGGCAAGACGCTTCTGGAGCACGCGCAGGTGCGGTGCCTGATCGTGCTCTGCCTCGAGCGCGAGGATGGTCTCCTGGTCGAGCGCGGTGAAGATACGGATGTATTTCTTGGCGTCGTCGTCGGATACGTTGAGCCAGAACTGATAGAACTTATACGGGCTGGTGTATTTCTTCGAGAGCCATACGTTGCCGCTTTCGGTCTTGCCGAACTTGCCGCCGTCGGCCTTCGTGATGAGCGGGCAGGTGAGGGCGAAGGCCTCGTTGCCGGTCATTTTCTTGATGAGCTCGGTGCCGGTAGTGATGTTGCCCCACTGATCCGAACCGCCCATCTGGAGCTTGCAGTTCTTATGCTCGTTGAGGTAAGCGAAGTCGTAGCCCTGAAGGAGCTGATAGGTAAACTCAGTGAACGACATACCCTGCGAGAACTCGCCGTTGAAGCGCTTCTTTACCGAGTCTTTGGCCATCATGTAGTTGACCGTAATGAGCTTGCCGATGTTGCGTGCGAAATCGATGAAGGTGTAGTCTTTCATCCACTCGTAGTTGTTTACGAGCTCGGCTGCGTTGGGCTCATTGCCGTTGAAATCGAGGAAATGCTCGAGCTGCTCGCGGATGCATTTTACGTTGTGCTCCAGGATCTCGGGGGTGAGGAGGTTGCGCTCTGCCGACTTGCCCGAAGGGTCGCCGATCATGCCGGTAGCGCCGCCGAGGAGGGCGATGGGCTTATGGCCGCAGCGCTGCAGATGGCGGAGCATCATGATGCCGCAGAGGTGGCCGATATGGAGCGAGTCTGCCGTCGGGTCGATACCCAGGTAAGCAGTGGTCATTTCCTTGTTGAGTTGTTCTTCCGTGCCCGGCATCATGTCGTGGAGCATGCCGCGCCAGCGGAGTTCTTCTACGAAGTTTTTCATCTTTCTATCTTTGTATGTTGTTTATTGTTCCTGATGTGTGAGTGCCCGTCTGCATACGTGTGCATACAAGCGGGACTACAAAGTTACGCCAAATTTCTGACATGAGCAAATTTATTTGCTGTTCGGCCCGATTTTTCCTTCTGTCATGCTGTTTTGATGCGACTTTGATGCGGCTTTCCGTGCAATCCGCCCGAATAGGTACGGTTTTTGTAGCACTTTTCTCCGTATTAAATTTTTTCTTACACGTATGTCAAAATCATCCGAATCGATCCGTGCTCTGAAGTTTCTGCTTTTCTCCGCTTCAGCCGGCATTATACAAATGGGCAGTTTTGCCCTCATGGAGGAAGTGTGGCATTGGCCGCATTGGGTTTGCTATCTGATAGCGCTGGTGCTTTCGGTGCTGTGGAACTTCACGCTCAACCGCCGCTTCACCTTCCGCTCGTATGCCAACGTGCCCCGTGCGATGGCTCTCGTAGCGCTCTATTATGCGTTCTTCACTCCGAGCACCACCTGGCTCGAGCATGTGCTCACCACCGATCCCGTGCTCTGGAATCCGTATCTCGTTACGGCTATCAACATGTTGCTCAATCTGACCACCGAATTTTTGTGGCAGCGATTTGTTGTTTACCGTGGGCAAATCGACCAAAGATAAGCCGTTTTAGATGTCCTTTCGGTGAAAAAAAGGCGAAAAGTGCATTTTTTTTGCATTTTTTCCTCAAAAAATTTGGTGGTTTCAAAAAAATGCAGTAATTTTGCACCCGCTTTCCGAAAGGAAGTATTGCTTAATGGTGTAATGGTAGCACTACAGATTCTGGTTCTGTCTGTCTGGGTTCGAGTCCTGGTTAAGCAACCACAAAAGAAAAGCCCCAAGCTTCGGCTCGGGGCTTTTTCTTTTGTGTCTGGTTGCTCCAGGACTCGAAAGAGTCCGGTTAAGTGAAGAAAGCCCTTGACTTGGGCTTTCGATAGGGAGAGCCCGCG
>JAGHUE010000142.1 GCA_018064985.1 Candidatus Colicola faecequi
CCGCCTCCCCCCCTCCCCCACGCCGCTTGGTTCAAGTTTACCGAACCCGGTAAGAACAACCGCGATACGACTTGTACGGGTGTGCTCTTCGTTGTAGACAACAGAAAGGAGGGCAACTGGAAATACGCAGAGAACTGGCAATGGATGGATTTGAGCACTCTCGGCGAAGTAGACGAGCTCGTGTTCGACGTTGACGGTTCGGATAAGGATGATTGGGGCTTGAATACCCCGGCATACTTCTGCTTCGACAACCTCGGCGGTCAGGCTGCTGATTGCCAGTTGGGCGAGATGAGCGTAGTGAAGGTAAATGCCCTTGAGGACGTTAACGCAACGGAGGCTGAGAAGTACTTCGAGAACGGCCATATCTTCATCAAGAAGGCAGGTAAAGTTTACAATGCTGCCGGTATGCTGGTGAAGTAAAAACCACGAATGAATCATATCAGACGATTTATCATTACAGGGATAGCCATGGTGAGCGGAATGCTTGCCATGGCTATTGGTGCTCCCAGCAACTTGCGTTGGGACAGAGAGGATGTGACGTTCTATTGGGATATCAGCGAAGGGGCTGAGTACGCGACATATACACTGGACGGCGTAACACGCGGATTTCTATGTTATTACGGAAAGTCGTATTCTCCCAACCCTGTGTATCTGTCACCCGGGGAGCATACGTTTTGCGTATGTCTGGCAGACGCCAATCTCAACTATTCGGATTGGAGCTGCATCACGATAGAGATAGAAGACTCGATCGGTCAGGAAATACAGGAAGAACCAGCTGCGCCGGTGAACCTGCAGGCTTGGCAGTCGGGCGCCAACGAGATTACACTCACGTGGCAACCGGGCGATGAAAACACGCATTTTTGCGTATTCCTGGACGAACGGGCAGTCAATTATGACGTACAAGCCAACATGTACGTTTTCCGGGGCGTAGAGGCAGGAACGCATACCGTAGGTGTAAGTACATGGGGAGCGAACGGCTACGTGTCGGAGATGGTCTCTATGACCGTTGAATGCCAAGGGGCTATCACCTATACGGTAGAGCTAGCGAGGGCACATTGGTCGTTTGAAAACGACCCGGAATGGATACGAGGCTCTATCGCGCTGACGAATACGGAGCTGGCGGAATACGCCTATTCTGATTCGAGCGCCATGGTGCTGGAATCAGAAGCGGGAGCAACGGCTTACGTGATTCTGCCGATGATCAGCGACGTAGCAGATTACGACAGTCTGGAGCTGAGTTTCGTAGCGCGCGGAGGCTACTGGAGCCGAGGGGCCGAGGTATGGGGCAAGACGTCACACGACCACAAACTGACAGTGGGAGCTATGCGGGGATTGCCGTATACAGGTTTCCGGACGGATTCAGTAAGCATATTGCTGGAAACCACCCTTCCCTACGCCAATCCTTTCAACATGGAGGATTATGATGCAGACAGCACTCATTACTGGCGGTCGTACAGCATTCCATTGACGGGCAGCACGTTGCCATTCATCGTATTCTATACAGGAAGCGACAGAGCAGACTACGTTATCATTGACGATATACGAGTCGGCAGATTAAGCAATCCCGAAACACCTTCGGATGAAGACGACACTCCGGAGGAGCCCAGCGGATTGGAAGAAACGACGACAAAGGCTCCGCGAAAGGTGATTCGCGATGGGAATATCGTGATTATCCGAAACGGAGAAGAATACGACATTACAGGCAGAAGGATTCTGAGCCACCGATGAAACAGAAGCCACGTTTTGCGAAAGCAGAGCGTGGCTTTTTTTGTGCATGGAGGAGACCGGAGAGAGTCCACTCTACGTCCACTCTACGTCCACTGAGAGTCTACTGAAAGAAAGAGAATGCTACGCTAATCCTACGCTAATCCTACGCTAATCTTATGCTATTTGTATGCTGCAAGCAGGAGGGAATTCGCATCCCTGTCTGCAAGGATGGAAATTCGTATTTTCTGGAGAAAATATTTGCTAATGTGCGATTTTTTTAGTATTTTTCATTCCACAGGGGAACAGCGGCACTTGATTTTTTATTAAAATCCACAAGTTATACTTGTGTATTCCAAAAAATCTTCGTACCTTTGCAACGCAAAATGTGCGGATATGAGAGCACGAAAAGCCTACGGGCTTAGCCACACATTCACACAAAACAGCACAAACTACTGATATAGAATAATATACAGAAAATATGAATATATCTTACAAATGGCTCAAGAACTACCTCAATCTGACTGAGGATGCAGAACAGGTAGCAAAGAATCTTACTTCCATCGGTTTGGAGGTAGGTACTGTAGAAGAAGTACAGACGATCAAAGGCGGTCTGAAGGGTTTGGTAATCGGCGAAGTGCTCACTTGCGAAGAGCATCCGAACAGCGACCACCTTCACATCACGACGGTGACTGTAGCCCCTAACCCCACCCTTTCCCCTGAAGGGGCAAGGGAGATACCCGACTTTGGAAAGAATCCTCTTGACCCGGAAAATGAGGCTGCTTGGGGTACTCCCGAGAATCCGCTTCAGATCGTATGCGGCGCTCCCAACTGCCGCAAGGGTCTGAAGGTGATCGTAGCAACACTCGGCACCGTTCTTTACGACGGCGAGGAGAGTTTCCAGATCAAGAAATCGAAGATCCGCGGCGTGGAGTCGTTCGGTATGCTCTGCGCAGAAGACGAGATCGGCGTAGGCAACAGCCATGACGGCATTATCGAGTTGCCTCTCGATGTAACGGTAGGTACCCCGGCAGCTGAATATTATCACCTGGAGAACGACTCCATCATTGAGGTGGACATCACCCCGAACCGCTCGGATGCATGCAGCCATTTCGGTGTAGCTCGCGACCTTTATGCTTTCTACAAGGCACAGGGCGTAGAAATCGAGCTGAAGCGTCCGGCAGTTGATGCCTTCAAGGTAGACGACGAGAAGGGTCTGGAGATGGAAGTGGAAGTTGTGAACAAAGAAGCAGCTCCGCGCTACTCGGGCGTTTGCATCAGCGGCGTAGAAGTGAAGGATTCTCCGGAATGGCTTCAGAACGCGTTGCGCACTATCGGTTTGCGCCCGATCAACAACATCGTGGACGCAACTAACTACGTGCTTCACGAGATGGGTCAGGCACTCCATGCTTTCGATTACGATAAGATCAAGGGCCACAAGATTGTGGTGAAGACCGCAGAACAGGGTCAGAAGTTCGTGACACTCGACGGCGTAGAGCGCGAGATGAACGAGAAGGACCTGATGATCTGGAACGCAGAGGAGCCGATGTGCATTGCCGGTGTATTCGGCGGACAGGACAGCGGTGTGACCGAAACGACGAAGAACGTCTTCCTCGAGAGCGCATATTTCGAGCCCGTAAGCATCCGCAAGACGGCCCGCAGACATCAGCTTTCGACCGATGCTTCGTTCCGCTACGAGCGCGGTTGCGACCCGCTGAACACGATCAACGTGATGAAGCGCTGTGCATTGCTGATTCAGGAAGTAGCCGGCGGCAAGATTGCCAGCCAGGTATTCGATATCCAGTCGGCAACGTTCGAGCCGTTCAAGGTGACCTTGGAAGAGAAGCGCTGCAACACACTTATCGGCAAGAAACTCGGCGCTGAGAAGATCGAGACCATTCTGAAGGCACTCGAGATCAATATCACAGCCGAATCGACCGACGCTGATGGTCTGAAGGTTTGGGAGATTGAAGTGCCGCGCTACCGTACGGACGTACAGCGCGACTGCGACGTGATCGAAGATGTGCTCCGCATCTACGGCTACAACAACGTTGAGCTGAGCGAGAGCCTGCACAGCAACCTGTCGTTCACGACGAAGCCGGATTCGGTAGCTCTCCAGCGCCGCATCTCGGAGCAGCTGAGCGCTCAGGGTTTCAACGAGATTCTGAACAACTCGCTGACGAAGGTGGCTTACTACGAAAACAACGAGGTAATGACGCTCGACACGTGCGTCAAGGTGATGAACCCGCTGAGCCAGGATCTGGGCGTAATGCGCCAGACGCTGCTCTTCGGCGGCCTTGAGTCCATTGCCCGCAACAATAACCGCAAGAACTTCGACCTGCGTTTCTACGAGTTCGGCAACAACTACCACTACAACGCAGAAAAGCGCCAGACGGAAGTGCCGGAAGGCGAGGAGCCGAAGCCGCTGAAGCCGTACAGCGAAGAGACGCATCTGGGCATCTGGTTGACCGGCAGCAAGACGGCACAGTCGTGGGTCGGCGCACAGGAGAAGATGAGCTTCTACACGCTCCGCGCTTATGCAGAGAACGTGATGCGCAGAATGGGTGTACACGTAGACCGCTGCTCGTATGAGCCGTTCTCGAACCAGCTTTACAGCGACGGCCTGATGATCATCGCTCCAAACAAGAAGGTGATCGGTCAGCTCTGCATCGTAGACCGCAAGCTCCGCAAGCAGTTCGACATCGACAACGACGTTTACTACGCAGACTTCTACTGGGAAGAGCTGCTGAAGCAGAACAAGATGTACAAGGCTGTGATCACGGACCTGCCGAAGTTCCCGGAAGTAAAGCGCGATTTGGCATTGCTCGTTGACAAGAAGATCAGCTTCGCAGAGCTTCTGGCAGCCGCCCGTCAGACGGAGAAGAAGTTGCTGAAGGACGTATACCTCTTCGATGTTTATGAGGGCAAGAACCTCGAAGAAGGCAAGAAGTCGTATGCACTCAGCTTCATCATTCAGGACACCGAGAACACGCTCAAAGACAACCAAATCGAGGCGATCATGCAGAAGCTTCAGAAGGCATTCGAGCAGAAATTCAACGCAAAACTCCGTTAAGATACAGGGGTAAAAGACACAAGAACCAAGACAAACGATTCAAGTGACACTAACAGACGAAATCAAGCGAAGAAGAACCTTCGCCATCATATCTCACCCGGATGCCGGTAAGACAACGCTCACCGAGAAGTTGCTGCTTTTCGGTGGCGCTATTCACGTAGCCGGTGCGGTAAAGAGCAATAAAATCAAGAAAACTGCCACGTCGGACTGGATGGAGATCGAGAAGCAGCGCGGCATCTCTGTAGCCACCTCCGTGATGGCGTTCGATTACCGCGACTACCATATTAATATTCTGGATACGCCGGGCCACCAGGACTTTGCGGAAGATACATTCCGCACGCTGACGGCCGTTGATTCGGTAATCATCGTGATTGACGCAGCAAAGGGTGTGGAGACGCAGACAAGACGACTGATGGAAGTCTGCCGCATGCGAAAGACGCCCGTGATGGTGTTCATCAACAAGATGGACCGCGAGGGCAAGGATCCGTTCGACCTGCTGGACGAAGTGGAAGCCGAGCTCGGCATTCATGTACGTCCGCTCTCATGGCCGATCAATATGGGTCAGCGCTTCAAGGGCGTTTACAACATTTTCCAGCAGACGCTCGACCTCTATACCCCGAACAAGCAGACCATTTCGGAATCGATCCAGTTTGAGGACGTAAACGATCCGCAGATCACGGAGCTCGTAGGCGAACAGGATGCAGACAAGCTTCGCATGGACCTCGATTTGATAGAAGGCGTATACAATCCGTTCTCCATCGACGAATACCTGGCAGGCGATCTGGCTCCCGTATTCTTCGGTTCGGCTCTCAACACGTTCGGCGTGAAAGAGCTGCTGGAATGCTTCGTGCAGATAGCACCCTGCCCCCGTCCGATAGCTACACTGGAGCGCACGGTTGACCCGATGGAGGATAAGTTTACGGGCTTCTGCTTCAAGATTCACGCAAATATGGATCCGAACCACCGCAGCTGTATCGCATTCTTCAAGATATGCTCCGGCAAGTTTGAGCGCAACGCATACTACAAGCACGTGAGAAAAGAGCAGCAGATGCGTTTCTCCGCTCCGACGTGCTTCATGGCACAGAAGAAAGAGACCATCGACGAAGCTTTCGCAGGCGATATCGTAGGTTTGCCCGACACCGGCAACTTCAAAATCGGCGACACGCTGACCTCGGGCGAAGAACTGCATTTCAAGGGACTTCCGAGCTTCTCACCGGAGATGTTCAAGTATATCGAGAACGCAGATCCGATGAAGCAGAAGCAGCTTGAGAAAGGTGTGAATCAGCTAATGGACGAAGGTGTGGCTCAGCTCTTCACGAACCAGTTGACCGGACGGAAGATTATCGGTACGGTAGGTCAACTTCAGTTTGAAGTGATTCAATACCGACTGGAACACGAATATCAGGCCAAGTGCCGCTGGGAGCCGATTTCGCTTTACAAGGCATGCTGGGTAGCTCCGGCCACGACGGATAAAGAAGCGCTGGCCGAGTTTGAGATGTTCAAGAAGCGCAAAGCGCAGTATATGGCATTCGACAAAGAAGGCAGAGACGTATTCCTGGCAGACTCGGGCTACGTATTGAGCATGGCTCAGCAGGATTACCAGCACCTGAGATTCCACTTCACGAGCGAATTCTGATAAAACAAAGAGAAAATTCTTAAATTAGACTATAATGGAAAACAAAAAAGCACTTCAGCGTCGCCTGATTGTAGCAAACTTCCTGGAGTTTGCCGTATGGGGCGCTTATCTCACCTGTATGGGCGGCTACCTGGCAAAGCACGGCTTGGCAGCACACATCGGCGATTTTTATTCGATTCAAGGCGTTGTATCGCTCTTCATGCCAGCGCTGATGGGTATTGTAGCCGACCGCTGGATTCCCGCAGAAAAGCTGATGGGCCTTTGCCACGCACTGGCCGGCATGTTCATGGTGGCAGCAGGTTGGTATGGCTTGCAGGCAGGTGAAGCAGTAGCATTCGGTCCGCTCTTCACGCTTTATACGCTCGGTGTGGCTTTCTATATGCCGACAATCGCGCTGACCAACTCGGTAGCGTTCAACGGTCTGGTAAAAGGCGGTTTGGACACTGTGAAGGACTTCCCGCCGATTCGCGTGTTCGGTACGGTAGGTTTCATTGCGACGATGTGGGCTGTTGACCTTCTGGGCTTCCAGACAACTCCCTGGCAGTTTGTAGTAAGCGGTGGTCTGGGCCTGATTCTGGCAGCTTATTCGCTTTCGCTTCCGAAGTGCGACATTAAGAAGAACGCCGAATCGACTTCGATGATCGAGGCTCTCGGTCTGAAATCGTTCCTTCTGTTCAAGCAGAAAAAGATGGCGCTTTTCTTCATATTCTCGATGCTTCTGGGCGCCAGTCTGCAGGTAACGAACGGATATGCAAACCCCTATCTGCAGTCGTTTGGCGAGATTAAGGAATTCGCAGGCACTTTTGGTGTTGACCACGCGAATATGCTCATCTCCATCTCGCAGATCTGCGAGGCATTGTGCATCCTGTTCATTCCGTATTTCCTCAAGAAGTTCGGCATCAAGAACGTTATGCTGATGGCCATGTTTGCTTGGGTACTCCGCTTCGGACTGTTCGGAACGGGTAATCCGGGCACGGGTGTTTGGATGTTCGTATTGAGCTGCATCGTATACGGCTTCGCCTTCGACTTCTTCAATATTTCGGGTGCACTTTACGTAGACCAGGAGACGACTCCGGACATGCGCAGTTCGGCTCAGGGTCTGTTCATGATGATGACAAACGGCTTCGGTGCAACGATCGGAACGCAGGTGGCCAAATTCATCGTTAATCACTATGTATACAGCGGTGCAGAAATGACTCCGATGGAGACTTGGGGCAACTGGCGCATCTGCTGGTTCATCTTCGCAGGCTACGCGTTGGCAGTAGCTATTCTCTTCTGGATATTCTTCCCCAAGACCCCGAAAGAGAACGCCTAATCAACACAAATGCAAAGAATGCAGACTTTTCTCAAGACAATATGCATAGCTGCCTTCTTCGGGGTGGCTATGCCTATTTTAGCGGCTAAACAGCCTCAGCAGCAGGTAGTACGCGCTCATTACGAAGACCTTACGTACATCATCAACGAGAAACAGCACACGGCTGTAGTAGATGTAAACAAGGTGGACGGCGTGCTGGATATTCCGGAAATTATCATTGTCAACGACAGCGACTATACCGTAGTCGGCATTGCGGACAAAGCGTTCAAAGGTTGCAAAAACCTGGAAAGCATAACACTTCCGCAGACCATCAAACAGGTGTACAGAAGCGCTTTCGAAGGAACGGCTTTCTACAAAGATACGCTCAATTGGAATCATGGCGAGCTGTATATAGACTCGGTACTGATTTCCGTTTGCCCCGACTCCTGCAAGACAAAATATCATGTCCGTCCGGGTACTACGGTAATAGCAGTAGGAGCGCTGATGGACTGCAAGACCGTAACGCAAGTTTGGATTCCCGGTTCGGTAGAAGAGATTGCTGCCGAGACCTTCCGCAACCACAAACATCTGCGCAAGTTCCACATTGGAGAGGGCGTGAAACGCATCGGCAAGAACGCTTTCCTGGGCACGGCTGCCTGGGAGAACGAAGGCAACTGGAAGAAGGGCGTATTCTACATCGACACCTGCATTATTGCCGCCAATGAGGCAATCAAACCGAACGTAGTGATCAAACCAGAATCGAGACTGATTGCCGAGGGAGCTTTCGCCGGCAACAAAACGCTGCGAAGCATCACTATTCCGCAACGCATAACCGAAATTCCGGACGAAACGTTCTGCGGATGTCCCGATTTGAAGAGTGTAACAATTCCCGCACACGTAAAACGCATCGGCAGACTGGCTTTCGCCGACTGCCAATCAATAAAGAAAATCACTCTTCCGGCAGAGCTGAAGGAACTCGGCAAACAAGCATTCTCCGGCTGCATTGCGCTGCAGGAAATCAGTTTCCCCAAGGGACTGAAGGAGATAGAGGACGGCACTTTCTACCGTTGCCTGTCACTCGGCAAAGTGAACGTCTGGCCGGAGCAATTGCGGGAGATCGGCGTAGGTGCTTTCCGCGAGTGCAGTCAGCTGCTGGAGGTAAAGAAACTGCCAGCCAAAGTGAAGCACCTGGGCAAAGGTTGCTTTGCCGGCTGCGAGAGCCTGCAGGAAGCGGTATTACCGGACAGCCTGGCAGAGATTTCCGCTCACCTATTCGACGGATGTCGCTCGCTGGCCAGCGTAAAAGTGCCTGTTGGCGTTTATTCCGTTGACGACTACGCTTTCCGCGGATGCATCAAACTGGACGATCTGAAACTACCGGACATGCTTTTCCGCATCGGCGAATACGCATTTGCCAATTGCACGGATCTGGCTCATTTCAGACTGAGCGACTACATTCACGTAATAGAAGAAGGTGCGTTCTACGGATGCACGAATATCGAGAAACTCGACATTCCGCTAAAGACGAAGACAATCGAAAAGAAAGTGTTCATGGGATGCAAACTGCTGCGGGAAGTGAATTTCCACAGCGACACCCAATCGATTGCAGAGTCGGCTTTCGAAAACTGCAATTATCTGAAGAAGGTTTTCCTTCCGGAAGGAACGGAAGTTCACCCGAATGCATTCGGGAAGGGAAACAAGACCATTCAAATTAATTTTGTACCCGTAAAGAAGTAACGTAACGTTACGCGTTACGCAAAAAAAGAGACTGCCCGACTGGTAGTCTCTTTTTTATTTGGCGTTGAGATGCATTTCCAACGCAGGAATTCAGTTGCTCAACAGGCATTCAGCGACGGCGATTCTGGCGCCAAGGCTTATCTTCCGGGCTGCTGCTACGCTTGCGGGAAGGCTTGCCAGACGAGTATTCGGAGTCTGAATTGCGGGAGGCGCGCTGTTGCGAAGATTTTCCGCTCCGGGAAAAGCCGTCTTTCGAATACGAATCTTTCCGGCCTTTACGCGGATAAGCTCCGGAAGCACCATAACCGCTACCGTCTTCATCTTTCGGCTTCATTCCCTTAGCTTCCTGAACAAAGAGATCTTCGTAGATGCGGAATGCGTTAACGACTTTCTGCTTCTGATCGAGGAAAAGATCGAAGAAGGTGTAGTTCTTCTGAATCTCAATATCGCCAATGGTGATAGAGCGATCGTGAGTGGTTTCGTTGACAAGCGCAAGGAAAGAGCGCGTATTCATACCATCGGAGAGTCCTACATTGATTTTCATGCGGACTTTCTTGCCTTTGGCAGGAGCAGAGGAGCGGTCGGAACGCTCGGATTTCTCGCCACGCTTGGGCAACGGAACATTGAGATCAACCGAATCTTTGTAGTATTCGAGGAAACGGTTGAACTCGAGCGCTACAAAACGCTTGATGAGTTCCTCCTTAGGCATATAATCGAGAATGCGGAGTGCTTCTGCTACTCCGTTGGCAATACCGGCTTCCTCATCGTTGATCATCTCGGTATCCACATTCTGAAGGCGAGAGATCTGGTTGAAAAGCTGCTTGCGGCAGACATCCAAACCGGAAGGAATAAGTTCGCGCTTGAATTCACGCTTGAGGAGTCGTTCCAAGTCTTTGATTCTGCGAGCTTCGCGAATATGCACTATGCTGACAGACACACCCCGTTTACCCGCACGACCGGTACGTCCGGAACGGTGGGTATAGACTTCCGGATCGTCGGGAAGCTGATAGTTGATAACGTGCGTGAGATCATGAACGTCAAGTCCGCGGGCTGCCACATCGGTAGCAACCAGCAGCTGAACGGCACCAAGGCGGAAACGCTGCATCACATTGTCGCGAGCCACCTGGGTGAGATCACCATGAAGCGCATCGGCATTATAACCGCTCTTTATGAGCTTCTCGGAAACCTCCTGACAATCGGCTTTGGTGCGGCAGAAAACAATGCCGTAGATATCGGGATTGAGGTCGACAATGCGCTTGAGAACATCAAAACGATGTTCCGCACGGCAAACGTAGTAGATATGATCCACGTTTTCCGTACCGGCATTGCGCTCTCCTATCTGTATTTCGCGTGCGTCGCGCATGTACTGCTTGGCAATGGCCGCAATCTCTTTAGGCATAGTAGCCGAGAAAAGCATGGTGCGACGGTCGGACGGCGTCTGGGAAAGGATGTTTTCAAGATCTTCCTTGAAACCCATATCGAGCATCTCATCCGCTTCGTCGAGGACAAGATGGCTGATGGATGAAAGGGAAACTTTGCCACGCCCCACAAGATCGATCAGACGACCGGGAGTAGCGACAATGATTTCGGGAGTGATATCAAGCTGGAAAAGCTGCTTGCGAATGTCTTCACACCACAGACAGCTACTATCTTCAGGTGGAGATATTTAGCATAGTTGCCGAGGTCTTTAGCAATCTGCATGCAGAGCTCACGGGTAGGAGCAAGGATGAGCGCCTGCGTTTCGGAATGGCGATTGTGACCGAGGTTTTTCTCAGCCAACTGCTGGAGAATAGGGAGGCCAAAGGTAGCCGTTTTGCCGGTTCCCGTCTGTGCGAGAGCCACAAGATCTTCTTCTGCGGACAGCATAACGGGGATGGCCTTTTCCTGGATAGGAGTAGGTTCAACAAAACCGAGTTCGCCAATAGCGCGAAGGATGTCGTCGGATATACCGAGTTCTTCAAATGTCATATAAAATCGTTTATTTTTCTGCAAAGATACTACAAATTTTGCTTAATTGCAAAAAAAATAGTAACTTTGCGGCACAAACCCGCAAAGAAAAACGAAAGCGCAAACAACACATAGCAAAATCGACTGCCAATGTATCTGAAAGAACTGCGATATTATTTTTCGACACCGGTCGCTTACATCGTGATCGGATTGTTTCTTCTGCTCATTTCCCTCTTCCTCTGGGTGATTCCGGGAGAATGGAATATCATAGACTCGGGCTATGCACAGACAGACGGACTTTTCTATCTGGCGCCCTGGCTTTTCCTGCTGCTCTGCCCCGCCCTGACGATGCGTCTTTTCGCTGAAGAGCGGCAAAGCGGTACGTGGAATCTGCTTCGGACAAAACCGATAGCGCTGTGGAAGATCGTAGTGAGCAAGTTTGCCGCCGCATGGACGATTGTAGTAATCGCCCTGTTGCCTTGTCTGGTGCACTATTTTGCAGTAGCCATCATGGCAGAACCGCAAGGCAATATCGACAGCGGCGCATTCTTCGGCAGCTTCTTCGGACTGCTGCTGATCTCGCTCGCGTATACGTCTATCGGAACGTTCTGCTCCTCGCTGACGAAGAGCCAGATTGTCAGTTTCATTCTGGCGCTGTTGGGTTGCGCCATTTTCTACTACGGATTTGACCTGGCAGCCTCGCTTTTCTCGACAGGCGCGGCAGTAAATGCCGTCCGGGAGATAGGCGGCTACAGCCATTATCAGAGCATCGCACGAGGTGTGGTGGATCTGAGGGATTTGCTGTATTTCATCAGCATTGCCATTGCATTCATTTTGATAACAATCTGGTCGCTCGGCCGTCAGCATGACTAAAATAGGCATTTTATCAGACACTCACGGGCTACTGGACCCGCGTATTTTCGAGCATTTCAAGGACGTCGACGAGATCTGGCATGCAGGCGACATCGGCAGCGAAGAAGTGCTCGAACGGCTCCGGAAATTCAAACCGACAAGAGCGGTAAAAGGCAATATCGACAGCGGGGCGCTCGTGTATGAACTGCAGGAAACGGAATATTGGCAGACGGAAGGCGTTCGGGTAATGATGACCCATATCGGTTTCCAGCGCGGATTCCTGACTCCAAGGGTGCAATATCAGCTGCAAAGGCAGCCGGCCAACCTGTTCGTTTGCGGGCATTCGCACATTCTGCGGGTGAAATTCGATCCGCAGCGACAGATGCTTTGCGTCAATCCGGGTGCAGCAGGCAAATACGGCATTCAAATCATGCAGACGCTGCTTCGACTGACCATCGATGGGGATCAGATAAAAGACCTGGAAGTGGTAGAATTGGCCCGCAGGTAAAGCCTTCCGGAAGTCTACTCTACGTCTACTGTAAGTCTACTCAAAAAGTCTTACTCGAGTCTTACTCAAGTCTTACGTAAGTCTTATTCAAACCTCTCCTTCAATATGCGCAAAAACATCATCATTCTTTTATTGGCTTTTGCCGGAGTAACAGCCTCCGTCCTTTATACCAATCACCTTGCCGGGAAACTGTCGGACGAGGAACAAAGACGGATGGAAATCTGGGCAGAAGCAACACGTCAGTTCATCCTTGCAGGACCGGACGACGATATCGATTTCGTCAGCACGATTATCGAAGGAAACACGACTATTCCCGTATTCATGACCGATGCAGACGGACAATACATGTTTTCCCGCAACGTGGAACTGCCGAAAAAACTGGAGCAGGAAGGACGGGAAGATGAGGCGAAGGCATATTTTCAGAAGAAAGTGGACAGGCTGAAGGACAAATGCCAACCGATTGAGGTGAGACTAACTCCCGAGCTGGTGCTATATATCTACTATGACGACAGTAATCTGCTCAGTCAACTGCAACTGCTTCCCTTCATACAACTACTGCTGATTCTGGCTTTTGCCATCATAGCCATTCTGCTGATGAGCGCCAACCAACGGGCAGAAAAGAACCGCGTGTGGGTGGGACTCAGCAAAGAGACGGCTCATCAGTTGGGCACTCCGATTTCTTCGCTCAACGCATGGAACGAGATTCTGAAGGCCGAGTATCCGGACAATCCGTCGTTTGAAGAAATAGACCACGACATCAAGCGTCTTTCAACAATAACCGAGCGTTTTTCGAAGATCGGCAGCCGTCCGAAACTGACAGCAACAGCCGTAAAACCGCTGATAGAAGAAGCCGTGGCATATATGCAGAGCCGGACTTCGAACCGCGTGCTTTTCTACATGCAGGCAGACGGGCTGAAAAAAGAGACGGAGGCTATGCTTGACGGTCCGCTTTTCGAATGGGTAATCGAGAATCTGATTAGGAATGCGGTAGATGCAATGGAAGGCGCAGGCAGCATTTCCATAAAAGCGACAGAAACCGACAGGAAAATCCATATCGACGTGCGGGACACGGGCAAGGGAATCGAGCGACGGAAATGGCGCAGGATTTTCAGAGCCGGCTATACGACCAAAGCCAGAGGTTGGGGCCTCGGACTTTCGCTATCGAAACGCATTATCTCGGAATATCATCACGGCAAGATAGGGGTGCTGACGTCGGAGATGGGGAAAGGAACCACATTCCGCATTACAATCGCCCGTTTGTAAGCGTATTTTCGAGTTGACAAATCGAAAGATTTTCAAGTACTCTTTTCTGATTTTTCGGTCAAAATTCCGCATTTTATGTCCTAAAACATATTTTTAGCGAGCAAAATGGCAAAAACATGCCGTAAAACATAAAAAAGACTATTGCGAGGATGAAAAAAATACTCTATCTTTGCAACCGTAATCAAAACAACACAATCTTTTTTGTACCTTAAAATAAAACAGACTAATACCTTTGAGAACTAAGGACGCTGCGAAGCGTCCTTTTTCCGTTTTTATACGGGCATTTTTTGAGGAAGAGCCGACGGAAACATACCGGTTTAGGAAACAAAACAACTCCCCCACCCGACGGCAGAGGAGTTGTTTTTTACGAGGAAGAAGCTTATTTCTGAAGCTCGGCAATCTGAGCCTCGAGACGATCGATACGCTTCTCGTAGGAATCTATTTCACTCTTCTTGAGCTGCTGCTCAAATTCGCAGTCTTTTTCGCCAAGAAGATTCTCGAGTTCGGCCATCTTTTTCGTACGCGCTTCGCGAGTGCGTTCCAGCTCACGCTGGAGATCCTGAAGGGTATTTTCCATTGTATTGAATGAACAGTTAAAAGGGTTTATTATTACCAGATACGGGTGAAACAGCACTTGAGGAAACGGCAAAGATAATCTTGCCAATTCTGCCAGTTGTGACCGCCGTCCGACTCGTAGTACACATACTCGAAGTTATTCGCTTCCAGCCACTTACGATAGTCCTGAAGTTGCTCATAGAGGAAGTCTTCACGACCGATACCAATCCAATAGAGAGGGGGCATCTGTCCGAGATAGCGAAGGTCTTCCATCCAGTTGGAATAAGCGGGCGAAGAATAAGGAAGCTGCTCGTCGAAGCCCTCAGTCTTGTAGATTCCGTTCGCATTTTTCTTTTTGCCTACGAGGTCGGTCGTTTCACGCGGCAGGATGACCGGAGAAAAGAGACCGATATAGTCAAAAGAGCTGACAAGGTAGTGGGAAATGTGGCAGGTGTGGAAACCGCCCATCGAGAGACCGGCAATAGCACGATGCTTGGCGCGGGTGTCGATGAAATACTTGCGCTCAACGGCCGTCATGAATTCGCCGAAATGCTCTTCCCAATAGCCGGACATCTCGTAAGCCTGCTCCTGATCGCGGGTGAGCTTTTTCCAATGACGCTGGCCACGCTCTGTGGGGAACGGCTTGCCGGACGGATCGACATTGGGAGCGTCCATCAGTTTTTTGCGTTCCGCAGGGGGAATGCTGCCGAGGAAATTATCCGGCATTACGACGATCATCTCTTCGATCATCTCTTCGCGAAGGAGAGAATCCATCCAGAAAACGAGCCGCCCGGAGGTAGTCCAATCGTCTTCACATCCGAACATGCCGTGCTGGAGATAGAGAACGGGAAAACCGCGACGGGCAGTACGGTCGATACGCTCGGCATAGTTGTGAGGGAGATAGATGACGCAAGGGACATCGAGGATAGTGTCGCGGACGGTAGTGCCGACAGGCTGCGGAACCGCATAGCAGGACAGAACGAATCCTGCAAGGATAGCCAGAAGAAAAAATCGCTTCATTTTTTTATCATTTACATCACGGAACTGCATGCGCGGAAGTCCCATGAAAGTCCCATGGAAGTGGCTTCATAGCCGCATCAAAGCAGAACGGATTTTTCGTGGTACAAAGATACACTTATTTTTTGGAACAAGCAAGGGCGCGCGCGAAAAATGCGCGCAAAAACGCGTACGCGAAGAGAAAAAGGGAAATTATCGATTTTTTTCTTGCTCATTTCGAAAGAAATGTGTAACTTTGTAGCGAGTTTGGACTATCGTGTAGGAAAATGCGCACGAGCGGCCAGATTCAATGAAAGAAACAAAAAATTAATCACATATAATTAACTTAACATTTTACCATTATGAATCCAACTCACATTGAGCATCTTGGCATCGCAGTAACCTCTCTTGAGGAGGCAATGCCGTTCTTCGAGTTCCTCACCGGAAAGAAGTGCTACTCCATTGAAGAGGTAGCAGACCAGAAAGTTAAAACCGCATTCTTCAAAGTAGGTGAAGTAAAGATCGAGCTTCTTGAGGCAACCAGCCCTGAGTCGAGCATCGCAAAGTTCATCGAGAAGAACGGCGGTCGCGGCGGTGTACACCACGTAGCCTTCAACGTAGAGAGCGTAGAAGAAGCGCTCAAGGAAGCAGAAGCAGCAGGTATCCAGCTGATCGACAAGGCTCCGCGTCCAGGTGCAGAGCATCTTATGATTGCATTCCTTCACCCGAAATCCACGAAGGGCATCCTGACTGAGCTCTGCCAGCAGCCTAAATAATTTGAAAATTAGCAAATTAGAAAATTTGAAAATTATGGCAACTAACAACGAAAAACTTCAGAAGCTCATCGAGAAGCGTGAGCAAGCTCTTGCCGGCGGCGGTGCAGCTGCTGTAGAGAAGCATCACGCAAAGGGTGCATACACCTGCCGTGAGCGCATCAACAAACTCCTCGACGAGGGTTCGTTCGAAGAGGTAGATATGTTCCTCACTCACCGCTGCCACGACTTCGGCATGGAGAAGAAGGTATTCCTCGGCGATGGTGTAGCAGTAGGTTCCGGTACGATTGACGGCCGTCTTGTATTCGTATTCGCACAGGACGCAACCGTAATCGGCGGTTCTCTTTCCGAGACCATGGCACAGAAGATCTGCCACGTAATGGATCTTGCAATGAAACTGGGCGCACCGATCATCGGTTTGAACGATTCGGGTGGCGCACGTATTCAGGAAGGCGCTTGCGCACTTGCAGGTTATGCTGAGATTTTCGAGCGCAACATCCTCGCATCGGGTGTCGTTCCTCAGATTTCGGTAATCTTCGGCCCGTGCGCCGGTGGTGCAGTATACTCTCCGGCCCTTACCGACTTCATCATGATGACCGAGCAGAACTCTTACATGTTTATCACCGGCCCGAAAGTAGTGAAGAGCGTAACGGGTGAGGACGTAACCGTAGAGCAGCTCGGTGGCGCAAAGGTACACGCAACGAAGTCGGGTGTAACCCATTTCGTAGCAGCAACCGAAGACGAGGCTCTTGAAGAAGTACGTCGCCTCGTAAGCTTCATCCCGCAGAACAACATGGAAGAGGCTCCGAGGATGGAGTGCACCGATGACATCAACCGTCAGGAAGACGCACTGAACGACCTCGTTCCGGCAGATCCGAACAAACCGTACAACATGAAGGAGATCATCAACCTCATCGTTGACAACGGCGACTTCATGGAAGTACAGAAGGATTACGCAAAGAACATCATCTGCGGTTTCGCTCGCTTCAACGGCCGTTCGACCGGTATTATCGCCAACCAGCCGAGCTGGATTGCAGGTGTACTTGACTGCGACGCAAGCCGCAAGGCAGCTCGCTTCGTACGCTTCTGCGACGCATTCAACATCCAGATTCTCACCCTCGTTGACGTTCCGGGCTTCCTTTGCGGTACGGGTCAGGAATACGCAGGTATTATCGACCACGGTGCAAAGCTGATGTTCGCATTCGGCGAGGCAACCGTACCTAAGGTAACCGTAACCGTACGTAAGTCTTACGGCGGTAGCCACATCGTAATGAGCTGCAAGCAGCTCCGCGGTGACTTCTGCTACAGCTGGCCGAACGCTGAGATCGCCGTAATGGGTGCATCGGGTGCAGTAGGCGTGCTCCACGCAAAAGCAATCAAGGCTATCGAGGATCCTGCTGAGCGCAAGGCATTCATTGCTGAGAAGGAAGCAGAGTACAAGGATAAGTTCGCTTCTCCGTATCAGGCAGCTAACCGCGGCTATATCGACGACGTAATCGAGCCGCGCGACACCCGTAAGCGCATCATCAAGGCCTTCGAGCAGCTGCAGACCAAGAAGCTCACCAACCCGCTCAAGAAGCACAGCAACATTCCTCTGTAAGGAATTTGTGAATCAATAAATCTGAAAATTTGAAATATTTAATACAAATTTGATATGAATACGCTTCTTGCAGTAACAGGTGAAACATGGATCGTAACCGGTCTCGGTTTCGGTATCGTGCTCGTGCTGCTTATCTGCCTTATTTACATCCTGAAGTTCTTCGGATGGGTAATGCAGATGATTGCCGCTCCGCGCAAGCCGAAAGCAGAGGCTAAGGCAGCTCCCGCAAAGAAGGCAGAGGTGAAGGTTTCACCCGTGCCGACCGATGAGGGCACCATGGCAGCGATCGCAATGGCACTGAGCGAAGCAAGCGATGATGACAAGGTAGCAATCGCAATGGCATTGCACCTCTACTTCAATCACGCTCACGACATCGCCCAGACCACCCTTACGATGACCGCCAAGCCAACCGCTTGGAACAGTAAGGCATTCGGTATGAACAATGCCGGTTTTTAAATAATCAAGAATTAACCAATTTGAAAATTTGAAAATGGGCATTGCTCATTGGATAAAAAAATAACTGTTTTTATGAAAGAGTTTTCTTTTAAAATCAACGGCGCAGAGTACAAGTGCGCAGTAGAAGAAATCGAAGCAGGCCTCACCGAGGTAACTGTAAATGGTAAGAAATACACCGTAGAGACCGAGAAGCCGGTTGCTCCGGTAGCAGCACCGAAGGCAGCACCCGCTGCTCCTAAGGCTGCTCCTGTTGCAGCTCCTGCAGCCCCGAAGGCTGCTCCTGCTGCTCCGAAGGCTGCTCCTGCTGCC
The DNA here is from genome assembly GCA_018064985.1 of Candidatus Colicola faecequi. Lineage (GTDB taxonomy): Bacteria > Bacteroidota > Bacteroidia > Bacteroidales > Paludibacteraceae > Colicola > Colicola faecequi. The sequence continues at coordinate 18,704 of JAGHUE010000142.1, forward strand.
GGTGTACAGGTAAAGAGCCCGCTGCCAGGTTCTGTAATCAAGGTAGTGGCTAAGGAAGGCACCGCAGTAAAGAAGGGTGACACTCTCCTTCTTCTCGAATCCATGAAGATGGAGAACCCGATCCTCGCAGAGCAGGACGGCACCGTAGCTCAGGTAGCTGTAACGGAAGGCCAGAGCGTAATGCAGGACGACCTCCTCGTAGTTCTCGCTTAATTCGGCAAACGGGAGCTTCTTGCTCTCATCACTTAACCATTAACAATTATCTAAATATGGATATTAAAGAATTTTTCCTGGGCATGGGCTTCATGCAGATGGACTGGCAGCAGGGTGTGATGCTTCTTTTGAGCTTCTTCCTGCTTTGGCTGGCCATCCACAAGAAGTATGAGCCGCTGCTGCTGCTCCCCATCGCATTCGGAATGCTGCTGACCAACCTGCCGGGAGCAGGCATGTTCCACAGCGAGCTGTGGACTGCCTTCCTCGACCATAGTAGCCCCGCATACCACTCTTACGGTGCTATCATGAAAGAGGCAGGTTTGCTCGACGTGCTCTATATCGGTGTGAAAGCCGGCGTTTATCCGTGCTTGATTTTCATCGGTGTAGGTGCAATGACCGACTTTGGTCCGCTGATTTCCAACCCGAAATCGCTTATCCTCGGCGCTGCCGCACAGATTGGTATTTTCGTAACGTTCCTCTGCGCCAACGCAATGGGCTTCGACCCCGCAGAGGCCGGTTCGATCGGTATCATCGGTGGTGCTGACGGTCCGACTTCTATCTTCCTCACTTCTAAGCTCGCTCCTCACCTCCTTGGCCCGATCGCCATTGCAGCTTACTCGTACATGGCTCTCGTACCGGTAATCCAGCCGCCTATCATGCGTGCTCTTACCACCAAGAAGGAACGTGCCATCAAGATGGGTCAGCTCCGTTCTGTATCGAAGACCGAGAAGATTGTCTTCCCGGTAATCATCACCGCAGTTGTTGCACTCATCCTTCCGGATGCAGCTCCGCTTATCGGCTGCTTGATGCTCGGTAACCTGATGAAGGAGTGCGGCGTAGTGGATCGTCTCTCCAAGACCGCTCAGAACGAGCTCATGAACATCGTTGTGATCTTCCTCGGTCTTTCCGTAGGTGCTACCGCTACCGGCGCTTCGTTCCTCAACCTGAAGACCATCGAGATTCTTTCGATGGGTATCGTAGCCTTCGGTATGGGTACTGCAGGCGGTGTACTCCTTGCTAAGTTCATGAACCTCTTCCTGAAGGAAAAGATCAACCCGCTGATCGGTTCTGCAGGTGTATCGGCAGTGCCGATGGCAGCTCGTGTATCGCAGACCGTAGGTCAGGAGGAAAACCCGAGCAACTTCCTTCTCATGCACGCCATGGGTCCGAACGTTGCCGGTGTGATCGGTTCAGCAGTTGCTGCCGGTGTACTCCTCACCATGCTCGGTTAATCCGTTTGGCCAATGCGGCCATCCCGCAGCAGCCGAAATTATATCAGAAGTCCACGGCGCGCAAGCGCCGACGACTCGTACTTTTATTTTAAAACGAACAAAGCAAAGGCAAACGCAAAAATATGCACAAATAGGTTTCAAAAATTTTACATTAAAAAAAACATATTATAAATAATATGTA
>JAGHUE010000179.1 GCA_018064985.1 Candidatus Colicola faecequi
TTTCAGAGCTGCGCCCTGCTTGCCGATGATGATGCCTTTCTGCGAGTCGCGCTCCACGAAAATGGTGGCTGAAATGCGTATCATCTTCTCTTCTTCCTTGAACGACTCCACCTCCACTTCTACCGAGTAAGGAATCTCTTTGTCGTAATGGAGCAGAATTTTCTCGCGGATGATTTCGTTTACGAAAAAGCGCTCGGGTTTGTCGGTCAACTGATCTTATCGAAATACGGTTCGCCTTCCGGCAGACACTCCACGATGCGTTTCAGCAGCCCGTCTACACCGAATTTCTCCTGTGCGGAAATCTGGAAAATCTCAGCGTTCGGAAGCTCCTTGTGCCAGAATGCCACGAGCGACTCCAATGTCTCCTGTGTAGTGAGGTCTATCTTATCGATCACGAGAAACGCACGGGCTCTCGTTTTCTTTACTTTCTCTACGAAATCCGCATTCCTGTCGGCCGCATCGTTCACGTCCGTTATGTACATCAGAATATCGGCATCCACAAGCGCCGACTCGCTGAATTCGAGCATCTGCTCCTGCAGTTTGTAGTTGGGCTTCAGCACGCCCGGGGTGTCCGAAAATACAATCTGGAAATCCTCGCCGTTTACGATACCCATGATGCGATGACGGGTGGTCTGAGCCTTCGAGGTAATGATGCTCAGGCGCTCGCCTACAAGGGCATTCATCAGTGTCGATTTGCCTACGTTCGGGTTGCCGACTATGTTTACGAATCCGCTTTTATGCATAGTTTGTCTGTTTTGAAAGTTCATAATATCGTGCAAATTTACTGCTTTTTTTTCGCACGCACATGCTTTTTTATGTAAAAAAGTGGAAAATGCAGAATTTTCTTGCAAATGTCAGAATATTGTTGTAATTTTGTGCCGTATTTGGCTTCGTGCCGCAGAGTGTCTTGCCTACTCTTTGAGTAGACTTACAGTGGACTTGGAGTGGACTTCACCCGTCAGAGTTGAAGCGACTTTCATGCGACTTCCATGCGACTTTCTGCCCGCGAAAATCTCGCCTTTGGCGAACCCCGTTTTGCTCAGTTCAATCTATTTTATATGCAAACACTTCTCCAAATCATCACGCTCATCGGTTCTGTTGCCATGCTTATGTATGGTATGAAGGTGATGAGTGAAGGCCTTCAGAAGATGGCCGGTAGCAAACTCAGTAAGGTGCTCGGCACTATGACTACCAACCGCTTCTCCGGCGTGCTCACGGGTGCTTTCATTACTGCCAGCATCCAGTCTTCTACTGCTACTACGGTCATGACCGTAAGTTTCGTTTCTGCCGGTATGCTCACTTTGGCGCAGGCTATCTCCGTCATCATGGGTGCGAATATCGGTACTACCTTTACCGCTTGGATTATGGTGCTCGGCGGCGGCTCGTTCGATATGCGCCTCATCGTCTATGCACTTATCCTGCTGGCAGTGATTCTTATTTACACCAAGCGCAACACCAACATGGGTGAGTTCATCATCGGTTTGGCTTTCATGCTCCTCGGTCTTACTACCCTGAAGATGAATGCCAACGATATGCATCTCGACCAGGTTTCGGCTGTTACCAACTTCTTCTCGGCTACCTCTTCCTGGGGCTACGGAAGCTACTTCCTCTACCTCCTCGTGGGCGGTTTGCTCACTTGCGCGGTCCAATCGTCGGCTGCTATCATGGCTATTACCATGACCCTCTGCTCTGCCAACGTGCTTCCGATTGACATGGGTATTGCGCTCGTCATGGGTGAGAATATCGGTACGACCATCACCTCCAACGTTGTAGCCCTCACGGCTACTACTCAGGCTCGCCGTGCTGCTATGGCCCACTTGATTTTCAACGTCTTCGGTGTGATTTGGGTGCTCTGCATCTTCCGCTGGTTCGTCGGTTCCATCTGCCACCTCTGGGATGTTGATTTCACTCCGGGTGTGGTTTGCAACGTGCCTGACGACATCGATGCAAAGGCTGCTTTCGCTATGAAGCTCACCGCTATCCTTGCTACCTTCCACACCGCGTTCAATATCTGCAACACCTGCATCCTTATCGGTTTCGTTCCGGTGCTGGAGAAGCTCGTATGCAAGATTTTGCCGGGCAAGAAGGGCGAGCAGGAAGACGAAGGCAAGCTTCGCTTCATCACCGGTGGTCTTATGTCCACCTCTGAGCTCTCGCTCCTTCAGGCTTGGAAAGAGATTCACCTCTTCGGTGTGCGTACCCAGCGCATGATCGGTATGGTAGGTGACCTCTACCACGAGCTCGACGAAGCCGAGTTCAACAAGACTTTCAGCCGTATCGAGAAATACGAGGGTATCTCCGACCGTATGGAGGTCGAGATCGCTGCTTTCCTCAATCAGGTAGCCGATGGCCGACTCTCCGAACAGTCGAAGCACGAAGTGCACAAGATGCTCCGCATCTGCTCCGAGATCGAGTCGGTTGGCGATGCTAACTACAACCTCGCACGCTACATCAAGCACCGCTTCGTGGGTAAGTTCCCCTTCACCGAATACCACAACAAGAACATCGAAGAGATGCACATGCTCCTCGTGCAGGCCAACGCGCTGATGGTGCGTTACCTCGAAGAGGGCAAGATGTCCGACAACGACTTCATGGTAGCTGTCAACCTGGAGAACGAGATCAACAATTTCCGCGATCAGCTCAAGGAGCAGAACACCGTGAACGTCACCGAGCATAAGTATGAGTACCTTACCGGTGTCAACTACATGGATATCGTCAATGAGTTCGAAAAGATGGGCGACTACATCATGAATGTGGAAGAGGCTATCTCCGGACGCAAGTCGGAAAAATAACCGGTCTGACTGACTGAAAAAATAACTTATTCACCAAAAATCCTCTATCGGCAGAAACTCCCCTTTGTGAGGGGAGACTGGCGAATGCAGGAGGACAAAATTTTATTAAATTCAAACTATCTGCTCGGCGTTTGTTTGCCGCGCAGACGTAAACAATTGTACGTTTATGATCAACATTACTTTCCCCGATGGGAGCGTCCGCGAATACGCTGAAGGCGTAACCGGACTTCAAATTGCAGAATCGATTTCTGCTCGTCTTGCACAGGAAGTGTTGGCAATCGGCGTGGATGGCGAGACGCAGGATCTCTCCCTCCCTATCGATCACGACGCTTCTATCAAACTTTACAAGTTCGATGATGCCGAAGGCAAGCACGCTTTCTGGCATACTTCTTCCCACCTCATGGCTGAGGCGCTCCAGGAGCTCTATCCCGGTATCCAGTTCGGTATCGGTCCGGCTATCGAGAACGGCTTCTACTATGATGTTTACCCTGCTGAGGGCCAGGTGATCAAGGAGTCCGACTTCGAGATGATCGAGAAGAAGATGCTCGAACTCGCACAGAAGAAAGAGGTGCTCGTTCGCAAGTCTATTGCCAAGGAGGATGTCCTCCGCGATTTCAAGGCGAAAGGCCAGGAGTTCAAGTGCGAACTCATTGCCGACCTCGAAGACGGTCATATCTCCACCTATACCCAGGGCAATTTCACCGACCTCTGCCGCGGTCCGCACATCCTTTCCACCGAACCTATCAAGGCTATCAAGGTGCTCTCTTGTGCAGCTGCTTACTGGCGCGGTGATGCTACCCGTCCGATGATGACCCGTATCTACGCCATCACTTTCCCGAAGAAGAAGATGCTCGACGAGTATCTGCTCATGCTCGAAGAGGCTAAAAAGCGCGACCACCGCAAGATAGGTAAGGAAATGGAGCTCTTCATGTTCTCCGAGCGCGTAGGCAAGGGTCTGCCTATCTGGCTCCCGAAGGGCACCGACCTCCGTCTGCGCCTTCAGGATATGCTCCGTCGCATCCAGAAGCAGTATGGCTATCAGGAGGTTATCACTCCGCATATCGGCAGCAAGAACCTCTATATCACTTCCGGCCACTGGGATCACTACGGCAAGGACTCTTTCCAGCCGATCGAGACGCCCGAAGAAGACGAGCTCTACATGCTCAAACCTATGAACTGCCCGCACCACTGCGAGGTTTACGCTTCCAAGCCGCGTTCGTATAAGGAACTGCCGTTCCGTTGCGCTGAGTTCGGTACCGTTTACCGCTACGAGCAGTCGGGCGAGCTCCACGGCCTCACCCGCGTTCGCTCTTTCACTCAGGACGATGCACATATCTTCTGCCGTCCCGACCAGGTAAAGGGTGAGTTCATCAAGGTGATGGAGATCATCCAGCGCGTGTTCGCTACCTTCCAGTTCTCCGAAGACAATGTGGAGGTACAGATCTCGCTCCGCGACCCCAACAACCACGAGAAGTATATCGGCAGCGACGAAGATTGGGCTACTGCTGAGAACGCTATCATCGAGGCTTGCCAGGAGAAGGGCATGAAGGCGCGTATGGAAACCGGCGAAGCCGCTTTCTATGGTCCGAAGCTCGACTTCATGGTGAAAGACGCTATCGGTCGCCGTTGGCAGCTCGGCACCATTCAGGTCGACTACCAGCTCCCGCAGCGCTTCCAGCTCGAATATATCGCTGACGACAACAGCCGCAAGCGTCCGGTAATGATCCACCGTGCGCCGTTCGGCTCTATGGAGCGCTTCGTAGCTGTGCTTATCGAGCATACTGCAGGTCGTTTCCCGCTGTGGCTCACGCCCGATCAGGTAGCTATCCTCCCGATCTCCGAGAAGTCCAACGATTATGCCGACCGTGTTCAGAAGTTGCTCTACGACAAGGGAATTCGTGCTATTGTCGACAACCGCAACGAGAAGATTGGCCGCAAGATCCGCGACAACGAGCTCAAGCATATTCCGTTCATGCTCATCGTGGGCGAGAAAGAAGCCGAGCAGAATCTCGTTTCCGTTCGTCAGCAGGGTGCTGAGGACAAGGGTCAGATGACTCCGGAAGCATTTGCAGAGTTCATCAACGGCATCGTTGCTGATCAGATGGCACATTGCTAATCAGATATTCCTTCTCAAAAGGAACACAAGAAAGCCCCGGGCAATCGCTCGGGGCTTTTTCGTGTCTTATGTCTTAGTTCTTGTTTCTTTGTCCTTTGTCCTTTGTTCTTTATCCTTATCTTCTGAACTCGCTCAGCACTACGGCCGTCGCTATCGCTACGTTCAGGCTCTCGCTCGTTTCCCGGTCGGCAGGGTAGGAGGGGATGTAGAGCGGGTGGGTAATCAGGCTGCGTACTTCGGCCGAGATGCCGTTGCCCTCATTGCCCATCACGATGATGCCGTTCCGCTTCTGAGGAATGGCGCTTTCTTCATACATGTTGCGTCCGTCAAGCAGCGTGCCGTAAACGGGCATAGTGCATCGCATGGAGGCGCTGCTGCAGCCCCTGTTTTCCCCGATGAAATCGAAGAGATTGGTGTAGTGAACGCGTACTCGGGCAAGGGCTCCCATCGTGGCTTGCACCACCTTCGGGTTCCAGCAGTCGGCCGTGTCGCGGGAGCATACGATATCCGTTATGCCGAACCAGTCGGCCGTACGGATGATAGTGCCCAGGTTGCCGGGATCCTGCACTCCGTCAAGCGCCAGCAGCAGCTGATCTTCCGCGCTGGGAAGCGCCATGCTTTTCGGACGACGGAAAACGCCTATTACGCCTTGTGGTGTACGCAGCTGCGACATCTGTTCGATCTCCGTGTCCGTAGCTTCCAGCAGCTCTGCCTCGCTGCCGGCCAATGCGGCTATCGGCTCCTTGCTGATTATCATCAGAGGTTCGAAGCGCTTGAGCATCTCGAGCGTGCATTTTTCGCCCTCGGAGAGGAAAAGTCCTTCCAGATCGCGCTGCTTCTTTTGGCCGAGGCTGCGCACGAATTTCACCTGATTTTTGCTGATATGCGTCATTTGCTGTTCAAATTTTTCGCAAAAGTACAACAAAATTTGCATATTTCCAAAAAAAACACTAATTTTGTCGGCTACTTATTATGCACAAGTGCGCTCGCGCGATATGGATTTTGCTTGGTTGCCTCAGTCTGATGGCTTGTAGCACTACCAAGTTTGTGCCGCAGGACAAGCTCCTGCTGCGCAAGATGCGTGTGTCTGTGGTTGACCGCAAAGAGGTCAATCAGACGCATCGCGAACACGAAGACGCGCTCGATGCCGACGCATTGGCCGACAAGATGAAGCACTATGTGCGCCAGACCAACAACTCCGAGATCTTCGGCTTTTGGCCTCTCCAGCTCAAGATGTACTCACTCGCCGGCCGCGACACTACCAAGTGGATCAACCGTCAGTTCCAGAAGATGGGCGAAGCTCCCGAAATCTTCGATCCGTATCTCACTGAGGTGTCCATGCGTGAGATTCAGAAGGGTATGTTCAACAAGGGCTATTTCAATGCCGTGGTCGACACTGCCATGCGCGTGCACAACCGCAAGCTCCGCCTCGATTATCTGGTTACTGCCGGCCGGCCCTACATCCTCCGCAGTTATACGGTCCGCGTGGATGATTCCGAACTCAAGTCCATTGCCAAGAGCGAGAAAGAGACGCTCATCAAGGAGGGCATGCTCCTCGATGCCGATCAGCTCGACAGCGAGCGCGAGCGTATCACCCGCGAGATGCGCCACCGCGGATATTTCTATTTTGAGAAAGATTACCTCCGCTATGTGGCCGATTCGGCCTACAACCGCAATGAAGTGACGCTTACCTTGGCGCTGCAGGACTATGTGGCCAATGCGCCCGATTCCATGCGCAACAAGCTCTTCACCCGCTACCTTATCCGTCGCGTCCGTTTCTTTACCGACTACGATCCCAACCTCCGTCCCGACGACGTCAGCATCACCACTTCCGCCAAAAACGGCTATGAGTATTCCTATTGCGGCCGCAAGCTCCTTCGCGAGTCGGTGCTCCGCCATAGTTGCTCCATTGTGCCCGGCCACCATTACGATGTGGTCAATGTGGAGCGTACCTATTCGTCGCTCAACGCGCTCGGTCCGGTGAGCTTCGTCGATATCTCTTTCGAGCCGGTTGAGGGCGATTCGCTCGACTGCCTTATCGTGCTTTCTCGAGGTAAACTCAATTCCGTTTCTGCCGAGATAGAAGGCACCTATTCGGCGGGCGACTGGGGTATTGCTGCCGGTGCCGGCTATTCCAACCGCAACCTCTTCCGCGGCGCGGAGGAGTTCAACGTCAACGGCTCTTTTGCCTACGAGTGGCGCCAGTTGGGCGGCCGTGCTATCGAGGGCAAGGCAGAAGCGTCCATCAAGTTTGTCAATGCGCCCAAGATCGCTGTGGGCTACAAATACCAGAAGCGTCCGGATGAGTTCACCCGTACCATCGCCCACGCTTCCGTCTCCTATCAGCTCAAGCCCTACGGCCGCAAGCTTACGCAGAACTTCAATTTCTTCGACCTTTCCTACGTCTATCTGCCCTGGATCTCCGACGAGTTCCGAGAGACGTTCCTTCAGCCTACCAACCTCCTCCGCTATTCCTACGAAGACCACTTCATTCTCGATTGGTCTTACGGCGGCTCGTTCTCCAATTACGACCAGAAGCATCCTTACCGCTCCTACGGAGCTTTCTCTTATCAGTTCGAAACGGCGGGTAACCTCCTCTATGGTCTTTCCCACCTCTTCCATCAGACACCCGACCCCGACGACGGTTCCTACCGCATCTTCAATATCCGCTATGCGCAATACGTGAAGGCCGACTTCAATTTCTCGGCTTACCAGATCTTCTCCAAGAGGCATCGCCTCGTTTACCATGGCGCTTGGGGCGTGGCTGTGCCGTTCTGCAATGCATCATCCATCCCGTTCGAGAAGCGCTATTTCGCCGGCGGCGCCAACTCTGTCCGTGGCTGGACAGCCCGCACGCTCGGTCCGGGCGGTTATCGCGGTTCGGGCACCCGCACGGCCTACAACAACCAGGTGGGTGATATCAAGCTCGATCTCAACCTCGAGTACCGTTGGCGTGTCTGGTCGATCTTCGAACTGGCGGCCTTCACCGATGCCGGCAACGTGTGGACCATCCGCGACTACGAGTCGCAGCCCCATGGCGTCTTCCGCCTGAGTGAGTTCTATAAGCAGATAGCGTGGTCCTACGGTGTGGGTCTGCGTCTCGACCTGTCGTTCTTCATCTTCCGCGTTGATTTCGGTGTGCGACTCTACGATCCTTCCCGCCTCTATACCGACGGCCTCGTTTGGCGAACCGTCTCCAACGGCCTTGGCTGGAAAGACGATATGACCTTCCATTTTGCTATTGGCTATCCGTTCTGATTATGCTCAAGCCCTACATGATAGAAGGAGTGGTGGAAGCCGGTTGCGATGAAGCCGGTCGCGGACCTCTGGCCGGCAGCGTCTTTGCTGCTGCGGTCATCCTGCCGCCCGATTTCCGCAACGAACTGCTCAACGACTCCAAGCAGCTTACCGAGAAGCAGCGCTATGCGCTCCGCCCCATCATCGAGCGTGAGGCTGTCGCTTGGGCTGTGGTGGAGGTCTCTCCCGAAGAGATCGACCGCATCAATATTCTCCAGGCGTCTATAGCGGGCATGCAGCGCGCGCTCGACAAGCTCGCCGTCCGTCCGCAGCATATCCTCGTCGATGGCAATAAGTGGAAGCCCTATGTGCCCGAAGGTGAACTGATGGCCGTGCAGGCCGATACCGTTGTCCATGGCGATGCTACCTACATGTCTATCGCTGCGGCTTCCGTCCTGGCCAAGACCTATCGCGACGACTATATGCTCCGACTTCACGAGCAGTATCCGCAATACGGCTGGGATGCCAACAAAGGCTATCCTACCGCCCGCCACTACGCTGCCCTCCGAGAGTTCGGCCCTACGCCTTACCATCGGCTCACTTTCGATCTGAAGCTCACCGACCAACCTTCCCCCAAGAAAAAAACAACCCGCAAATCTGCTGCGAAATGAAAGACTTCACCCTCATATCCTATCGCCGGCTTATCCTTGCGCTCAAGGATGCCGGTTATGCTTTCCTCCCGAGGGTCGAGTTTGCGAACCACCAGGGCGAGAAAGTCGTTTGCCTACGTCATGATGTCGATCTGCGTGCGGCGAATTCGCTCCGTACGGCGCAGCTCGAGCATGAGCTCGGCGTGCGCGCTACCTATTATTTCCGCGTGGTGCCCGAGTCCAATCAGCCCGATATCATCCGGGCTATTGCCGACCTCGGTCATGAGATTGGCTACCACTACGAGGACATGTCTATCGCCGACGGCAATGTGCAGGCTGCCTATGCGCATTTCTGCGAGCAGTTGGCCTATTTCCGAACCTTCTATCCCGTCCGCACTATCTGCATGCATGGGGCGCCCACTTCGCGCTACGATGGCCGCGACCTCTGGCGCACCTTCGATTATCATTCCCTCGACATCACCTGCGAGCCGTATCTCGATCTCGATTATGCCCGCGTCTTCTATCTTACCGACACCGGCCGCTCTTGGGATGGCTACAACGTCTCAGTCCGCGATAAGATTCCCGTTTATCAAGACGAGTGGATTCGTCGTGGCCTCGCTTTCCATTCTACGGAGCAGATCGTCAATGCGCTCCGTGATGAGCATTCGCCCCTCCGCCTGATGAGCGAGTCCGTTCTTATCACCACCCATCCGCAGCGCTGGACCGACCAATCCGGCCTCTGGCTTCGTGAGCTCCTGCTCCAGTCGGCCAAAAACGTCGTGAAGCGCCTCCTCATCCGCCTCCGCAAATAAGTCTGGTTCTTATTTCTTTGCTCTTTAATCTTTAAGCAAGCTGTGCTTGCGGCCATTAATCTCTCAATATGAAGCAATTTCTCAAATTCACGCTCGCCACTGTCGTTGGCTTGCTTATTTTCTCCGTTATCTCTTTCTTCCTGATGCTGATGATGCTCGGCGGCCTGATGGCTATGTCCGGAAGTTCCGAGCCGGCCGTCTCGCCTGCGCATAGCGTATATTGCATCGAGATGAACGGCACCGTCCGTGAACGCACCTCTTCCGACGAACTGGATGCTGCCATCCTCGAGGCATTCGGTCAGCCGGCCAACCGTGAGTATGGCCTCAACGACCTGCTCGGCAATATCCGCATTGCCAAGGAAGATCCGAATATCGACGGCATCTACCTCCGCGGTGGCTCTCTCGCTATGGGTTCTGCCACGGCTGAGGCCCTCCGTCGCGCGCTCCTCGATTTCCGTGAGTCGGGCAAGTTCATCGTGGCGTATGCCGATTCCTACGGCCAGTCGTCTTATTACCTCGCCTCTTGTGCCACTCACCTCTTCGTCAATCCTTCCGGTTCGCTCGATTGGCACGGCTCGGCAGCTACACTCGAGTTCTATCCGCGTCTGCTTGAGAAGCTGGGCGTAAAGATGCAGGTAGTCAAGGTAGGCACGTTCAAGTCGGCCGTCGAACCGTATATCCTTACCGGCATGTCCGATGCCAACCGCCTGCAGTACAACGTGCTGCTTAATGATATGTGGAGCGAGAAACTCGCATCCGTAGCGGCTTCACGCGGTATAAGCGTTGATTCGCTCAACCTCCTGGCCGACCGCTACATGGCCCTCCAGCCGCAGGAAGACTACGTCAGCCTCGGTCTCGTCGATTCGCTCTGCTACGTGCAGGATGTGGAGCGGCTGCTCGAAGAACTCACCGGCACCGATGATTACAGTCTGCTCACCTCCGCCGTCCTCTCGCCCGCCCGGAAAGAGAAGTATCAGAAGGATAAAGTTGCTGTCATTTATGCAGAAGGCGACATTACCGACGAAACCGGCGACGGCATCGTGGGCAAAGATATGGTAGAAACCATTGCCGAGGTGGCCGAGCAGGACAATGTCAAGGCTGTTGTCCTCCGCGTCAACTCCGGTGGCGGTTCGGCTTATGCCAGCGAGCAGATCCACCATGCCCTCACCCTCCTCAAGGCCGATAAGCCGCTTGTTGTCTCTATGGGCGACTATGCGGCTTCCGGCGGATACTACATCTCCTGCCCGGCCGATTATATCTTCGCCGAACAAACCACGCTCACCGGCTCCATCGGCATCTTCGGCCTCATCCCCTCCTTCGCCGGCACGTTCGATAAGGTGGGCATCGATTTCGACGGCGTCAAGACCAACCGTCATGCCGACCTTGAGTCCAACATCGTTTTCCGTGGTATGAACGACGACGAACGCGCGCTCTTCCAGGCGGAGATCAACCGCGGCTACGAGCTCTTCACCGGCCGTTGTGCCGAGGGCCGCTCCATCCCGCAAGACAGCATCAAGGCTATCGGCGAAGGTCGTGTATGGTCGGGCACCCGCGCCCTCGCTATCGGTCTGGTCGATTCTATCGGAGGCCTCGATTGCGCTATCCGCAAGGCAGCCGAGCTGGCGTCGCTCGAGGGCTATGCCGTAGTCGACTATCCCGAGGTGGAAGATACGTTCACCAAACTCATGAATGCGCTCTCCACCTCCGCCCGCATGCTTCTGCCGTCGGCCCGTCTGGAGAAGGCCATCGAGGCGCGCCTCGGAACCGACCTCTATCGTCAGCTCCGCTCCTACGAGCAGCTC
>JAGHUE010000106.1 GCA_018064985.1 Candidatus Colicola faecequi
GATGATAAAAATCCTCTTCATTTAATCCTCGTTGTCTGTCGGTCTTTATTCTTTGCAGCCGTTGCAGCATTTGTTCTTGATCACGTAGCCGTTGGCAGGGATCGTCATGCAGCCGTTCGGGCATGTCCAGTCGCAGTCTCCGTTGTTGATACCTACAACTACGGTCTCGCCCATATACGAGCGGGTGAAAATGAGCACGTGCTCATCGCACATCTTCTCTTCGTAGTCGCCATACATAAGCGGCATAGAGTTTCTGCGCAGGCGGATTAGTTCTTCTACCTCGGAACGCATCTTCTGCTCGTTTTCGCTCAATCCCTCGAAACGCATCATTCTGCGATTGTCCGGATCGTTGGCACCGCACTGACCGTACTCATCGCCCTGATAGATGCAGGGAACGCCCGGGATAGTAAGGTTAAGAACTTCGAGCAATGTGGCTTTCTTGAATGCAAATGCCTCTTTTTCCGCATTGTCGTCTGCTGTTACGTGGATATCTCTTGTCCAACCGGCCAATTTGCCGTCTTCTTCCCAGCTGACTGCACCGCCTGCAAGTGAAATGAAGCGGGTCTTGTCGTGGTTGCCCGAGATATTTCCCATCGTGTGGTGACTGCCGTATGTCTGCTGACCGTCCATAATCACCTTTGCGATGTCCTTCATTGATGCGTTCGGACGGTTGCCGAATACGTCAATAGCTGTGTGGTATACGTTGAAATCAAACTGTGCATTCAGCATGCCGGTCTTTACGTACGACGAAATCAAAGCTGCGTCGCCATAGGTTTCGCCAATCATCCACAGTGCGCGTTCCGGGTGCTGCTGCTTCATTTTGTGGGTGAACATGCGCCAGTAGTTCAGTGGAATATGTTTGCAGGCATCGTGGCGGTAACCGTCGAAATCATAGTTGTTTACCCAATAAAGGGCTGTGTCGGTCATTGCATTGCAAACTTCTTCGCGCTCCAGGTCGAGTGTCGGGATGTGCACATCAAACCAGGTCGTCAGACGAGCCTCGTCCCAAAGTTCGAAATTGCGTCGTCCGTCTGGCAAAATGGAGTCGGTAATCCAGTCCGGATGTTCCTGTAGAGTCGGGCTCTCGATGTGCATATGGTTGGCTACGTAGTCGAGAATCACGTTCATCTCGTGCTTGTGTGCCGTTGCCAGCAGCTCTTTGAGCGATGCGTCATCACCGAAGCGATTGTCGATGCGGGTGTTGAAAATCGGCCAGTAGCCGTGGTAGCCGGAGAACTTCGTATCCGGATTCAGCCAATGTCCCCAGGGGGTGGTCGGATTTTGTGTTATCGGGGAAATCCAGAGGGTGTTCACGCCCAATTCTTCAAAGAAGCCGTCCTCGATCTTTTGGGTAATGCCTTTCAAGTCGCCGCCCATATAGTCTACTCGCGAATCGACATCTTCGCGCATCAGCGGGGCATCGTTCTTCTTGTCACCGTTGTTGAAGCGGTCAATCAGCATCGAATAAAGTACTTGAGCCTGCGGGTCATGTCTGTTCAGTTGAGCGCTTTCCGTTACGGGCTTTCCGTCTTGGAGTGGAACGAGCACGTCATTGTAGCGGCAGTCTTCTGCTGCTCCGAAAATGCGGAGATACTTCCTGCCTTCAAGCGACTTGCATGCGTCTTCCTTGCGGATCTTCAGCACGAAGCATCCTGATTCGTCATTCCACTCGAAAGCCTCTTTCGGCAGGAGTACGTTCTGGATAAATGCCTCAAACTGCAGTTCTTTGCCTGTCGGCATTGCGAATGCAACGAAGTCCTCGCCTGCATTCAGCGTCTTGATGCCCGGTTCATATGGTTTGTTCGGCAATACGGCAATACTTACTGTCGTTTTGCCGTCGCTCAGATGCAGGTAGCCCAGGTTGTTCGCTTTGCATACGATATCGAGCTCACCGTCAGCCACGTTTGTCAGTTCGTAGCCATCGGCAATCTCCATTTTGGCCCATTGGTCAGCATCCACTGCGGGCACGTAATCGGTCAGAAAAATGTGGGTGGTGTCGCCCGTGATGTAAATCGGGCTGATCGGATCGCCCTGTTGGGCATACTCGGTCAAACTGGTTTTGCTTGTGCACGCGCACATCAAAAGCGCCATTGCGGCATAAAGGAAAGTGTTTCTCATATTGTGGAATTTGTGTTATTATACGTGCAAACCCTCCACCTCTTTGTGGAGGGTCAGGCTTTTATTTTACGGCATACGTAGTATAGTTGCCGTTGCCTTTCGTTACAGTCAGGCTAACCAGCTTGCCGCTTTTTTTGTTGTATACCAAAACGAGTTCGGCAATACCTTGTTGCTTCGGTTTGTCTGTTTTGAGCGTGCATACATAGTTGGCTCCCTCTTCCTTGTATGTGGCCGTTGCTTCATTCATGCTGGCCACTCCTTCCACGTCACCCATGAAGCTCATCAGCAGCGTGTTGCGGAAGACGGCCCACTGGCTTTGCGGATTTTTGAACGGCAGTTTCTGCACCTTTCCTTCGCGGCTGGTCTCAAACTGCATAGCGGTTATCAGTGTGTAGTCGCCTGCCGGATCCGTATAATCCAGTCGGAGGTTGCTGGGAGCGGTAAAAACAAGCGAACCGCTCTTTGCCTGTTCCTTCTTCAGTTTCGGCATTACGCTGGTCTCCGTAAACGAGGTCTTCATCGTTTCCCCGTCCTTGTGGAGTGCCTTGATTTTATCAGGAATTCCGGCAGCGAGAATGGTGCTGCAAACGAGCAGCATCATAGCTGCAACAAGCGTTTTTTTCATATTTTATGCTTTTTTGTTTTGCGCTTTGCGCGATTTCATTTTCTCATAAAAGCGGTAGAGTCTCGGCTGGGTGGAGTAGGAGAGCATCATTGTTGTCACCATACCCACAATTGATGCGAATGCGATTGAGTTCAGTGCCGGGTGTACTGCGAAGAGCAGGGAGAACATGCAGAGAATCAATACGAATGCCGAAAGTGTGATGGCTGTCTTGTGATAAACCATAGCCTTGCTCTCGTCGCCTTTCAGCAGACCGTCCATGATGAAAATCGAGTAGTCGACACCAATACCGAAGATAAACGAAGACACCACGATGTTGATCAGGTTGAACGGCTGATGGAAAATTGCCATTGCACCCAGTACCGTGTACCATGAGAGCGACATCGGCAAGAAGGCAATCAGCGCCAACCATACGTTTCTGTACGTTACGAGCAGCAAAATCAGCACGAAAATCGAGCTCACGAGCATGATCTTGTTGAAGTCCGTCCTTACAAGCTCCACCAGATTCGTACTGTAGTAATACGGGTCAAGCACCATGCTCAAGTCGTCTTTCGTCAGTGCGTCTTTGGCGGCCAGCATCTGGTCCGCATCTGCTTTTACTGAGAAATAAACAAGAACCATGCCACCGTTTTCTTCAATGAAATTGCCCAGTATCTCATCCGGAATCAAGCCGGTCTCTGCTATCAGTTCTGCTTCTGCGGGTTCTGCCATCGCATTGCGGAACGGCTCGAACATGTCAGCATCGATGCCTTCCAGTTGACAAGCCCGTACCACATGCTGCCAAACTTCCTGTTGTTTTTGTATCGTGAAATACTCCTGCCAGTGTTCAATGCGCTCTTCCTGCTTGCTGATCGACGGCATGATTGCACTCATCTTCAGCGGTTTACGGATTATTCCGGCCTCATACAGGCTGTCTTCCGTTACCTCAATCTCCGGCAACTGCTCGAGTGCTTCGTCCAATGTCTCTGCCATTGAAGCGAAATATTGCTGGCTGAGGCCCTGATTCTGGTTTTCGGCCCAGATGTCTATCGAGCGTTGGGTGGCAGGGGTTACGTAGTTGATATGGCGCAAGTTGCTGTCAAACTCGTACTTACCCGAGAAGCAGATACATACGCCTACGAATATCCAAACCAGCAGGCAAACCGGCAGGCTCTTGTCTATACGCGTCTCGTTCATCCGCTCCAGCAGTCTGAACATCTTTTTGTTCGGGGTGTTCTTTTTCGGGAAGAAATGCGGCATTGCCAGCAGGCTGATGAATGTAGTGCCTACGATGGTCAGCAATGCAAATGCGCCGAAATCTTGCAGCAGCGACGATTTGGTCCATATCAGTCCGGCAAACGCTCCGATGGTTGTTATTGCTCCGAGGAAAACAGGCAAGCTCTGCTCGCGAACCGTCTCACGCACATCACCCGTATACACATAGTGAATCAGCACGTGCAGGCAGTACGACAATGCCACACCCAGCACGATTACGCCCAAACCCAGTGCCATCATCGACATCCAGCCTCTTGCCAGATAGATGCCGGCCAGCGAAAGTACGGCTCCGTAAGCGATCGGCAGAAGCATCAGCAGCATGTACTTCGGACGCTTCAGCAGGATTGCCAGCAGCAGGAATATGATGGCCAATGCCACACCTACCGTCGTGAAAATATCTTTTCGGATGCGCAAACTGTTGTACCCGGCCATCACCACCGTTCCGTGATACAGTATCTCTATGCCCGGATATTGAGCCCTTACCGAGTCTGTTGCTGCGTCAAAATGGCGGAGCATCTTGATGGCCGTCTTCGAATCGTTCGGACCTATCGTCGGGGTCAGGAAACCGATACACGTCTCGCCTTTACCTGCAAAAAGGTGGTTGTATTGGAAGGCGCTTTCTTCCGGATCAGCTTCCATCAGCATATCCAGATTCAGGTTCTTCATCGAAATGCCGCAGGGGTCGTAGGCAATTACGTCATAGAAGTTTTGTCCCGTCTCTGTCTCGAGCATCTCCATGTAAAACTGCAGTTGCTCGCGTATATGATCCTCTGCCGTCAGCTCATCCATCTCCTCTTCCGTGAAGTCCAGATAAGCGGCTCCGTGTTCCATCAGGTACGTACCTGCTTCTAGGAGCAGCATAGGGTCCACCTCGTACAATGCGCTCTGAAGCGTGTTCGTTGCGCTGTCTGCTTCCAATGCAGTTTCCATGAAAAGGTCCATGGCCAACGAAAGCGTCTCGTTATCAACGCTGTCCTTGTCCACGCCTTCCGCACGGACTGCCTGCACCATCACTTTGTCTTTCAGTTTGTTATGGTTGAAAACCAAACTGCTCTTCTCGTTTTCTGCCTTTGGAAGCAATTTGAAAATATCTTCCTCCAAACGGCAATGCATGCAGAACCAGATGCCCAGAGCGCTTGTTACAATCAGCACGCTCCAGAGGAGCCATTTATGTTTCTCGAGAAAATCGTATGTCTTTTCCATGATGAATGTCGGTAGTGAATAGTTCCCTTTTCTGCGGGATGTGATTTTTTCAGTTTTTCGGAAATGTGATGTTTTGTATTTTGTGTTTCCCGAGATGTGCGTTCTGCCTTTTGGGTTTTCTCTCGCACGTATCCGCGGGCTCTCATGTGCGCGTATGACACACGTATCGCATGAAAAGCTTGCAAAGATAAGAAAAAAATCTTACATCAGCAATATTTACGCTTGAAAAATGCGAAAACGAACAAAAAAAGGATTATTTGCAATAAAAAAGCCGCAACTCCTCCCCGGAATTGCGTGCTTTTTTCCTTTTGTAATTATTGCAATTATTGTAATTCTTCCCCTCTTGAAATTGCTCCTCTGCGCAACAGATTTCATGTGGACTTACAGTAGACTTACAGTGGACGTGGAGTGGACTTTCAGTAAGACTTATGTAAGACGTGAGTAAGACTTTTTCGGGGTGCGCGGACGCACTTTTTCCGAAGTATTTTTACGCACTTTTTCTCCCTGTTCGCACTCGCACCTTCCATGGGACTTTCATGGGACTTCCATGGGACTTTTCGGGGTGCGCGGACGCGCTTTTTACAGATACGGGTTGTTTTCCGCTTCCTGTCCGATGCTTGTGCTTCCTCCGTGTCCGGGCAGCACTTTGGTCCGTGAATCCAATCTTGCCAGTAAACCGAGCGAATGCATCAGTTGCCCGTAATTTCCGCCCGGCAAGTCCGTCCTGCCTACTCCGCTTTGGAAGAGCGTGTCACCCGAGAAAAGCACCTCACCATCCTCTTTCTCCGTCCCTTCTGTTTTCGCGCGCTGCGTGTAGCACACGCTCCCCTGTGTATGTCCGGGGGTGTGCAGATATGTCAGATAAGGTGGTAAGGATGCCATTGTCTTATGCTCCCGCAATGGCTCCCGCAGCAGCGGAATACCGAACATCCGCGCCTGTCCTTCCATGTCTCCGAAGAGCTCTTCGTCTGCTTCGTGGACAATCGGCAACACACCCCATGTCTCATAAACGAACCTCGCCCCGAACATATGATCCAGATGCGCATGCGTCAGCAGATGAGCCTTCACTTCCAGCTCCTCTCTTCTTACGTACTGCGCTATCGCTTCTTCCTCTTCCGGATAATACGCCCCGCAGTCCACAATCACGCATTCTTTCTCCTTCATTCCGTTCATCTCGCTTACTACATAGCATGCTTCCTGAAACGGATTTACGTAGAATCGTTGTATCTTCATTGCTCTTCGTTTGATTCCTGTTTACTTTATTTTCAGTGAGATACGTCTTCTTGCTAAGTCTACTCCTGTCACTATAGCCTCGATCTGCTGACCCAGCACGAGCTTCTTGCCTCGCATCTGCGAAACGTGAATCAGTCCGTCCTGATGAACGCCCAGATCCACGAACGCTCCGAAGGCTGTCAAATTGGTTACAATACCCGGGAGCACCATGCCTTCCATCAGATCCTCTATCGAATGCACCTCATCCGAGAAGTGGAATACTTCCGCTTTCCCTCGCGGATCTCTGCTCGGTTTTTCCAGTTCTTTCAGAATGTCCCGTAGTGTCGGAAGTCCTACTTCTGCGCTCACATAGCGTTTGATATCAATCAGTTGCCGCTTCTCTTCGTTCTTGATCAATTCATCTACTGTGCAGCCTCCGTCCTTCGCCATCTGCTCCACGAGCGCATAGCGTTCCGGATGCACGGCCGAGTTGTCGAGCGGGTTTTTGCTTCCGCTTACGCGCAAGAAGCCGGCTGCCTGCTCAAACGTTTTTGCTCCCAGTTTGGGTACCTTCAGCAGCGCTTTCCGGTTGGCGAACGGACCGTTTTCTGCCCGGTAATTGACGATATTCTGTGCAATAGCAGGTCCCAGACCCGAGATATAAGTCAGCAGGTGCTTCGAAGCTGTATTCACGTCCACTCCTACGTTGTTCACTACTGATTCAACCGTCATCGTCAGCGCGTTCTTCAGTTTCGTCTGATCTACATCATGCTGATATTGCCCCACACCGATCGATTTCGGGTCAATCTTCACCAGCTCTGCAAGCGGGTCCATCAGTCGTCTGCCGATCGACACGGCTCCTCTTACCGTTACGTCCTCGTTCGGAAATTCCTCTCTTGCCACAGCCCCGGCAGAATAAACGGAAGCTCCGCTCTCGCTCACTACGAAAACGTCCACGTCCTCTATCCCCAGTCCGTCAAGTGCCTTTCTTACAAACGATTCCGTCTCTCTCGAAGCGGTTCCGTTGCCGATGGCAATAGCCTCCACCTTATAGCGGTTGATCAGCATATTCAGCTCTCTTGTCGCACCTGCAATATCGCTTTTCGGGGGTACGGGATAAATCACGCTGTGGTGGAGCAGATCACCTTGTGCACTCAGGCAAACGAGCTTGCAACCCGTTTTGAACCCCGGATCTAATGCCAGCACCCGCTTCTGTCCCAAAGGAGCGGCCAGCAGCAGTTGCTTTGCATTGTCGGCAAACACGCGGATGGCCTCTTCGTCGGCTTTCTCCTTCGCTTTGGCTGCATATTCAGTCTCGATTGACGGCTTCAGCAGTCGCTTGTATGCATCCTCCACCGCCATCTCCACCTGCAGGCTGCTTTTGCATTGCCCCTTGATGAAGATGCGCTCGAGTTTTTCCATCGCTTTCTGCTGGTCCGGAGAAATATCCACTCGCAGAAAACCTTCCGCTTCTCCTCTCCGCATAGCCAGCAGTCTGTGACTCTGAATCCGGCTCAGTCGGTCTTTTGCATCGAAATAATCTTTGTATTGCTGTGCGTCCTCGTCGGCCAGTTTGGTTTTTACCACCTTGCTGCTGATTA
Organism: Candidatus Colicola faecequi; assembly: GCA_018064985.1. Taxonomy (GTDB): domain Bacteria; phylum Bacteroidota; class Bacteroidia; order Bacteroidales; family Paludibacteraceae; genus Colicola; species Colicola faecequi. The sequence continues at coordinate 8,011 of JAGHUE010000106.1, forward strand.
CTGCCGAGTAGTCGAATTCTCTTCGGATGGCGTTTCTCGCGTTCTGGCTTTCGTTCACCCATTCGGCGATGATGTCTCTCGCTCCTTGGAGCGCCTCATCCGTTGCCATTCCGAATCGTCCGGCTGCCTGTTCCGGATTCAGTGTGGGCGATTGGCTCATAAGTTGCTTGGCCAGAGGCTCCAGACCTTTCTCTCTTGCCATGTCCGCACGCGTCTTTCTGTGCGGTTTGTACGGCAGATATAGGTCCTCCAGAGCAGCTGTTTCCCATGTCTCCTCGATTCGCTTCCTGAGCTCCTCGGTCAGCTTGCCCTGTTCTTCTATTGTGTGCAGAATGGTCTCTTTTCTCGAAAGAATCTCCTCGAGTTTCTCCTGCTCTTGCAGGATGGCGGCAATCTGCACTTCGTCCAACGAACCGGTCCGCTCTTTTCTGTATCGGGCAATGAAAGGAACGGTAGCCCCTTCTTCCATGAGTGCCAGCACGGCTGCCACCTGCTTGGCGGCAATACCCGTTCGTTGTGCGATCAAATTTTCCATGTGATTATTGTAATTTTTGTAATCGTCTGCAATATAGTCTCACTGCTGTCTCCACCATGTTCAGGCAGGGGCGTTTTGCGTAATATTCTGCCGTCCGTTCGTCCGGTTTGGCACAAATCACTACAGGCTCCAGCGTTCCGTCTTTCCGTTGCTTGTTCAATCCGAGCAACTCTCTGCAGATCAAGCTGCCTGTCTGTTCTTTGAACTGTTCCGCAAGAGTTTGTACGTCTGCATAATTGGCCATTTTATTCTCTGCGCTGGGGTAGGGACCCGATTTCAGTCCCGCCAGCAGAAACATTCCGCAGGCAGCTCCGCAAGTCTCTCGCATTCTGCCTATTCCGCCTCCGAAGCTGGCGCTTATTCTTGACATCAGTTCCTCGTCAATGTCATATATGTCCGCAAATGTAATGGCTACCGACTGACTGCAGTTGTAGCCTTCCATGAACAGTTCCCTTGCGCGTTCTACCCGTGCTTCTTCGTTGATTTGCATAAGTTGTACGTCTCTTTTCTTTCGTTAAGTATCCGTTTCTTGACTCTCCCGGATATGCAGTTTTGCAGATTTGCAGAACTGCATATCTGAAAATCTTCCTATCTGAAAATCTTCCTATCTGAAAATCTTCCTATCTGAAAAACCGCTGCTCGCGCGCTCTTTTTCAGCAGTCAGCCCCTCGCCCCATTTGAGGCGAGGGGCTGGTTCTTCGTATGTGCCTTATGTGTCCTCTCTGTGAGAAAAGGCGCCTTATTCCAGGCACTTGTCGAGCATTTCCGTGATAGCTTCTTTGTCGAGGTGTTGGCCGATGAACACGAGTTTCTCCATTCTGTCTCCGTAGTGCTCGTCCCAGTCTTTCATTACCGAAGGCTCTCTTTCCATCAGGTCGGCCAGTTCGTCTGCCGGCATGGTGGCGTACCATTGTCCCGCGTTTCTGAGCTGGAACTGCTTGCCTGCCTGCTCGAATACATAGCATGTGTCATATTCGTCGGCAAAATAGCAGATACCCTTTGCGCGGATTATGTTCTTCGGCCAGTGTTTGGCTACGAAATTGTCAAACATGCCCAGATTGAACGGGCGTCTCTGTCTGTAAACAAACGTGCCGATTCCGTATTCTTCTGCTTCGCCTGTCTCTTCATTATGATGGCAATGTCCGCAGGTGCAGCCTTCCGGATGCTCATGGTCATGGTCATGATGGTGGTGATGATGATGTTCGTGTTCATCATCGTCGTCATCGTCATCTTCGTGGTGGTGATGTTCGTGTTCATCATCGTCGTCATCATCATCTTCGTGGTGGTGATGTTCATGTACATCGTCGTCATCCTCATCGTGGTGATGGTGGTGATGCTCATGCTCATGTTCTTCCTCCTCTTCCTCGTCGCTTTCTATTGCCTGAATCCAAGCTGCGCTGCCGGCTACTTCGTCGAAATCGAAAAGTCCGGTATTGACGATGCGGTCCAGGTCTACGTCTCCGTAGTTGCATTCGATGATCTCAGCCTTTGGCTGAAGTGCACGGATGATTTGCTTGATGTGGTTGCGTTCCTCTGCTGTCACGTCTGCTGCTTTGTTCAGCAGAATCATGTTGCAGAATTCAATCTGTTGGATGAGCAGGTTCTCGATATCTTCATCATCGATGTTTCCCTTTACCAGGTCGCTGCCGTTGCCGAACTCGTCGCGCATGCGGAGTGCATCCACTACGGTTACAATGCAGTCCAGTTCTGCTATACCGTCCTGCACGTACTGCGGAGCGAGCGAAGGCATCGAGCAGATGGTCTGTGCAATCGGAGCCGGCTCGCAGATACCGCTGGCTTCAATCACGATATAGTCGAATCGCTTCTGTGCAAGCAATTCGTGGAGTTGTTCCACGAGGTCCATCTTCAGTGTACAGCAGATGCAGCCGTTCTGAAGTGCTACGAGGCTGTCGTCTGCTTTGTCCACAATGCCGCCCTGCTGAATCAGGTCAGCGTCGATGTTCACTTCACCGATGTCGTTCACTACTACTGCGAAGCGAATTCCTTTTTTGTTGGTGAGAATGCGGTTCAGGAGTGTCGTTTTGCCGCTTCCCAGGTAACCGGTCAGCAGCAATACTGGAGTCTTATTGATCATAGTTCAATAATATGTTAGTCTCTGTCGGATTCTGTTCCCCAGGGGTCAGAGCGGCAGATAAATCACTTTCTTTGTCTTGAAAAATTCTTCAGGCATGAGTGTATAGATATCCTGCACTTCCACAATGTTGCGGAACGGGAAAATCTCTGCCTGCAGTTCGCCGCCTTTCAGTACGATAAGCCCGTTGGGCATGGCGTTTCTTTGCGTCTTCGAAATGTTCTTTTGTATGAGTTTCTTCAGGTCGCCGAGCGGCATTACGGCTCTTGATACGATGAAGTCATATTTGCCTTTCTCTTCTTCTGCGCGAAGCTGCTTGATCTCTACGTTTTTCAGCCCGATAGCGGTAGCTACTTCCTGTGCTACTCTGATCTTCTTGCCGATAGAGTCAATGAGCGTGAAATGCACATCGGGAAAAAGAATGGCGAGCGGAATACCCGGGAAACCGCCACCCGTACCGATGTCCATCACCGTGCTTCCCGGCTGGAAATTGATTACCTTGGCGATTGCCATCGAGTGAAGGATGTGATGCTCATACAGATTGTCTATGTCCTTCCTCGAGATTACGTTTATCTTGGCGTTCCACTCGGGATAGAGATTCCCAAGAGCAGCAAATTGCCGCTCCTGGGTCTCTGTGAGATGAAAATATTTTTTCAGTATTTCCATTGAAAAGGGTTGTGTTGCGGATGCCCGCAGGATTATTCTGCTTCAGGAGCCATGTTGGTGAAGACGTTCTGTACGTCCTCATCTTCTTCGATCTTGTCAATCAGCTTCTGTACCGATTCGCGCTGTTCCGGAGTAACTTCTTTCTGGTCGTTCGGAATGCGTACGAATTCAGCCGACTTGATCTCGAAGCCGTTGCTCTCGAGGTAGTTCTGGATGTCCGAGTAGCTTTCGAATGCACCGTAGAGGATAATGTTGTCTTCTTCGTCAGTGCCGAGTTCGTCTACTCCGTAGTCGATCAGCTCAAGCTCGAGTTCGTCCATGTCTACCTCTTTCGGAGCGGTCGTGAAGACGCACTTGCGGTCGAAGAGGAACTGGAGGCTGCCCTGTGTGCCCAGGTTGCCGCCGAACTTCGTGAAGTAAGAGCGTACGTTAGCTACCGTACGGTTGTTGTTATCGCTCAGGGTCTCTACGAAGATTGCGATACCGTGAGGGCCGTAGCCTTCGAAGTTGATCTCCTTGTAGCCTTCTGCCGATTTGTCGGTTGCCTTCTTGATGGCGCGTTCGATGTTGTCCTTTGGCATATTCTCGGTCTTAGCCTGCTTGATCAGCACGCGGAGACGAGGGTTGCTGTCCGGGTCCGGACCGCTGGCCTTTACAGCGATGGTGATTTCTTTTCCGATTTTGGTGAACGTACGGGCCATATGACCCCAACGTGCCAGTTTGGTTGCTTTGCGATATTCAAATGCGCGTCCCATAAAATAAACAGTTTTTTAGTTTGTATATTCAGTTAGTATGTTATTGTTTCAGTAGTAATTTTGCTTTCTTTCCAGCCCCATACGAAGGCGATTCCCAATTCTGCGTTTACGCCCTTTGCCTTGTAGGGGAGGGCAATCCGCTTTTCGCTTTCGGTCGTATAATGCGTCCACGTCATCGGTACGTAATCCGCTGCCAATGTCAGCACTACCGGTCCGCCTCTCAGTCCGATGGCAACACCCAGATTGTCCCATTTGCCGTTCATCATCGAGTAGCTGAGCGCGAAATTGAACCATTTGCAGGGCCGTACGGCCGCACCTATCGTCAGCTCTTCATACAGTCTCGAATCATGCAGAAGCGTTCTGCTGTAGATGCCCAACCCGATGATGTCGCGGCAGAGGTAGAAGTCCGCTCCCGCATTTATTTTCATTGTCAGCGGAGCCAGAAATCCGTTCTGCCAGTTGCCTTCTTCGCATGTGTATTCGTCGCTCGAGCGGAAAGCCGTCTTGTAGATATCTTCCAGGTGCGTCTCGATCGTGTCCCAGAGCTGTCGTCCGTTGAAGTTGCCTTCCTCGTCGGTGTAGTCTCCGTATACGATTGTGCCCACTCCGTTGTACGTTCCGTCTGCTTCGTAACCCAGTTTCCTTCCCCTGTTCCAGTAAATGGCCCCGAGGTCCGTTATGGCTGCCGACAGTTTTACGAACGATGCCGGTTTATATGTTACACCCAGATCCACAGCCGCTCCGTAGCCGCAGGGAGTCAGCAGGTTGCCTACGTTTTTCCAGTCGAAAAGCTTCTCCTGCTTGCTCCAGCGCTCCATGTCGTAATAGCCCGGTCCCGAGGGAAGTACTTCCTCCAGATTGGGGTTGAAGGGAGCTGCTATTTCCATGTAGCCGTTGCCTCGGAGTGTCCATTCGTCGGCTTTTGTATCCATCTGCAGGCTCTTGCTTCTTACGCCCGCATAGGCGATTCCGTCCAATAGCTTTACCTGAAAGCCCCAACCCCAGTCGCCTTTCTGCTTCGAGTAACCGGCACCCAGCGAAAGGTAAGCCTGTGCTCGGGCGCCCAGTTGGGTGATGTCGGTTATGTTGCTGCCGCCCGAGAGGTCCTTCATACCGCCGTCGAGCGCAAACTCGAAAATCGTCCTCGGCAGATTGGCTCCCGCATCTGCGGTCAGGTCGGCATTCACGTGCAGATAGCCGCCCTTCGGCAGTCGGAATCCGAAACCGAAAATAGCCGTGTTGACCTCGGCTCTTACGAGCGTGTTCTTGTGGAATGCTCCCAGCAAATCGTAGTTCGCTTCCGGGTTGAGCGTCCACATGGTCGTTCCGTTGCGGTTCACGATCAGGTCGTTCATCCCAATCGACGTGTTTCCGATCAATGCCCCGGTATGCGACAGCACTGGCGCTATGAAATAGCCTTCCGTCTGTGGTTCGAACGCCGGGTTGATCATATGTCGCTGTGGAGCAATTTCCAGCATGTTGGCTGTCATGATTTCCTGTGCGGAAATGCCTCCCGCCAGAAGAATTCCTAATGCCAATAGTATGGTCTTTTTCATCTGCAGCCTTTTTTATTTGTTGCCCGTCAGTTGCAAATAGGCGCTTACGTTGGCCGTCAATGCGGCTTTCACGTGCAAGCGGTTGCTTTCCGTTATTGCAATCGGGTAGACGTTCTGTCTGCTCCGGGCTTTTCTTGCGGAAATATCTTGGGCTCTTACCCCGTATTCGATGTGTCGGACTTCCGGCAGCAGAGCCAGATTGGCGTCTCTCACAACGATGTCTATATGTTCTACCCCCGGTTCGTTTGCCTCGGCCAGATTGCTGTAATCGGCCGGTCCGGGGATTTCTATGCTGTTCAAGTGGTTGGCTTCTATGGCCAACTCGTTGTAGTTTTCGTCGTAAAACCTGAAATGGCAACTGATGTCAAACGGCAGGTAGTTGCTCAAGGTAAGCAGCAGGTGCAGTTCGTCTACATCGATGCTGTCTATCTGCTTCACATCCGCCAGCAGTCTGTCTATCGAAAGCTGGTCGATGTCCAGATCCAACGTGTCCTGATAGCCGAGGTCCGTTCCTTCGTTCAGCCGGAAAGGAACCGTCACAGCCACTTGTCCTTCTATCAGCGTATCAGCTCCCGCAATCCTGTGTTGCGTTATGCCTTCCCTCTCGTCCGTCTCAATGGCGAAACGGTAGCTCACAAACTCCGGATGGATAGCTGCCATCTGCCCGATACCTCCGTTCTCGTTGTCGAAGCGGATAGTGTTTGTGGCTCTTGCCCCGATAGGGTCGTTGGCTCTTACCATGTTCGGCAGTTGGGCGCTGAAACTGTTCTTGCCCCCGAACGAAGCCTCCTGGCTTTCGGTCTTCTCGCTGTTCATTACGCTCAGCTCTTCAATCTCCCAGCGGAGCGGTACGGCCACACCCGTCGTCAGCATGAAGTCGATGGTCGGGTCGGCCAGCGGGGCATTCAGTTGCGTGATTTTCTGATAGCCTTTCCAGATGTTGCTCACGCTCAACGTGCTGTCCAGATGCATTCCTGTCGCTTCTTTGAAGAAACCGTAAAACGTCTCGGCTTCAAATCCGTCGGCTCTTGCGTAAATGCTCAGCTCGGCCCCTTCCTGTATCATCAGCATCTCGCCCTGCGGCAATTCGATTTCGAATCGCACCCTCAGCTCTATCTTGTTGCTGATGTTGTCTTTCCCCGGTTGTTTCGTGCGGTCTTTCATCAGGCTGAGGCTGCTTCGTCCGAGCACGTATGTCTGCTCTTCTCCGAAAGCCCCGCCCTGAAGCGGCATTTCGATTGCCTGACCTTCTTCTGCCCGCAGATTTTCCGGTAGGAGAATCGTCATTTTCTTGATGCAGTCGAATCTCAACCCGAAGTTCTGTTCCACGCTGTACGTGAATCGCGCTTCCTTCAGAATCACGCTGTCCAGGCGTTCTACCGTCTGATTGGCATTCAGCCCGCTCAACTCGATTTCCAGCGGATACTCGAGCGTGTGCACTTGCCCGCCCGCGAGTGCGAAACCTGCCATCTCGCTCGGCAACTTGCAATGTGCTGTTGTCTCGCCCCGCATGTGATCCAGCACTACCGGATGAAAGGCTTTGCTGAATCGGAATGTGTCGGAATACTGATAAACACCGTCTTCGCGGATACTGATCTGTCTGACGGTCGAGTCACCTAAAAAGTCACCAATCCGCACGCTGAACTCGCCGAGCGGAAGTGCAATACCCATCTGCACCTTGGCAGTCGGGTCGATGTGATTCAAATCGATGTCCGCCTCGCAGCCCGAAAAGAGCAAACTGGCGAGCACGACAGTCACACCTGTCCTGCATAATTTTTTCATTGCTACTACTATTACTTTTACTTACAAAACTACTACTACACGGAGCCCTTTCCGGCTCTCTCCCGACGGCTTTCCCAATCGGGTCAATCGTTCTTGCGGACTACTCCACGCAAGATTTAATTCGCAAAAGTACTACTTTTTTTTGATATATGCAAGAAAAAATCGTTCTGCCTTTCCGAAAAACGCCATTCTTGTGATTTTTGTCTTGCTTTTACCGTTATTTGTCCGCTTTTTACCATAATTTCCGCCCTGTTTTCCTCTCAAAATCACAACCCGTCACAAGCCACTTTGATGCGACTTCCATGCGACTTTCATGCGACTTTTTCGGGGTACTCGGAAGCACCCTTTTGAGTAGACTCAGAGTAGACGTAGAGTGGACTCTCCGAGTAAGACGTAAGTAAGACTTGAGTAAGACAAATAAATGCTTGCATTTGCAATTTGACGCCACCAAGTCTGGCCACAGTCGAGCAACGCGAGCAGATCGTGAGAACTCTGTGAACAAAGAATGTCCGCCATGCTGATGTTGAAGACTTGAGTAAGACTTGAGTAAGACTTTTACTTCCCGAAATAATTGGTCCGAATCATCAGGTTCGACAGGTAAAGTGCCTCTTGCGCAGAGCAGGGTCTCTCCTGTTCCGCAACCGGCATTCGCATGTCTGTTTTCAGCGCGCTCACACCGAATCCCTGCCAGTAATAATCCGTCTGTCCGAGTGCATCCAGAAGGATGGTGTAGATGTCCATTTGATACATCTCCTCCACCGCTATATTTTCCCGTATCGCGGGCCCTGTCATAATCAGCGGGCAACTTCTCGGCCGACCGCTGAAGCCCTCGTACCATGTGTAGTGGTCGCCGGTTATCACGATGGTCGCATTCTCCATGCAAGCTGCCGTATCTGCCCAACTCAGCAGTCTCCCAAGTTCCTCGTCCACATGTCGGAAAACGCGGATGTAGCCCCGCTCCATTCCCTCTATGCTGTCTGCCAGGTCCACTTCTGCATTATAGTTTGTAAACGGCATATGGCTGTCTACCGTCAATGCCATTACGCAAGCCGGTTTGTCTGCTTTGCTCAGATATTCTATCGTCTTGTCTACCAATATGTTGTCATTCCACCACGGAGTCTCTTTTACCGGCTCTATCAGCTCCTGAAAACCGTAGCTGTAAGTCGTTATTTCCCGGTTGTACATATACGTGCTCGGACTGATAATGGCGCTCTTCGGGTAGAAATGTGCGAAGTTCGGATACGTATTTGTCCCGTACAGATTACACGTCAGTCCGTTGTCTATCGGCAGCATTCCCGTTGTGCAGATCAGTTGTCCGTCTCCGCTTTCGCCATACACTTTCTGGCTGAAAACTTTGTCCGTATAGATGCACGGATGGCTCTCCGCCCATCGTTTCAGATTCGGGCAGATTGGCTCTCCATGCAGGTCCGTTGTTTCCATTATCCAGCCCTCCATGCTCTCCACCAGCACATACAGCAGGTGGCCTTCTGCCGCTTCGTTCGCCTCTTCGCCCGTCTTCCGTTGGATGAACGCCTCAATCCGCTCTCTGTCTTCTTCGCTCAGCTCTACGCTTCCCTCCTTCCAAACTGCATCCTTGCAGAAAGTCAGCAGGTAAGTGAGTCCGCTGTGCATCTTCATGTAGATATGCTCCCCGTATTCCATCGAGCACGCTTCGCCTTCGCCTTTCGGTACGGTTGTAAGCGAAAACCATTCTGCGCAGAAGCGGTTGTTCATGTTCCTTCGGTTGGCATACTTCAGCGGAACGGAAATCAGGTAAAGCGCCAAAGCTGCTCCCATTATGCCCATTGCCCCTTTTGCCTTCCTTTCATAGGGCAGCAAAGCCATTGCCGATATGCTCAGCAGACCCGTAATCGGTAGCGCCAGCAGCTTCCACGACCAGCAAGCCGCAATCGACGATTCATAGCCGTGCAGATTGCTGGCCATCTGTGCCACCTGCCACGTGATGAATAGTCCGTTTACTCGGTAATACATGCAGTTGCAAATCAGCCATATGCTGCTCACTGTCAACGCGATAGCCGCTATCGTTATCCCTCCTGCCTTGCGCTTCGGAAGGTAGCACAATCCGCCAATCAGGATGGCAGGAATGCAGTTGTACAGTACCGACAGCCACATGCTGTTCCGCTCTATTCGGCAGAAGCGGTCAAACAGCAACAGCTGAATCAGCACCCCGGCTGCCACGGCTGCAAAACCGGCCATACGGATGAGTATGTCTGTTATCTTTTTTTTCTGCATGCGTATCGTTTTTATTGCTTTTCGTCCGGAAATCCTATCAGATACACCTTCTCCTGTGCACGCGTCAATGCCGTGTACAGCCATCGGTAAAAGTCTTCACCCAGATGCTCGTCATCCACCATTCCCGGGTCAATGAACACACGTTTCCACTGTCCGCCTTGCGCTTTATGGCAGGTTACTGCGTACGCGAAACGCACCTGTAGCGCATTGTAATAAGGCGATTGCATAATCAGTTTCCACAGCTCTCTTTTATCCCGCACTTCCGGATAATCTTCCGCTATACGTTGCCACAACGTCTGCTGCATTTGGTAACTTTGCTCCGGACTTTCCGTGGTCAATGTGTCGAGCCACACGGTCGCTTCTATCTCGAAATCATAATCTTCCGCCAGCAGTTCCACGTCAACGAAATGAAAGCCGTACATCTCTCTTTCATTCCGCACTCGGTTCACGGTCAGCATGTCGCCATTGGCCAGGAAATCCAGATTCTCATACGGCTCTGTCCAGTAGTAGTTGTTCCGGCTGACCATCAGTCTGTCGCCTCCCGTGAGCAGTTCTTCTTTCCACAGCACCCTGGCTCGTATGCCTTGATTGTACAGATTGGTTCGCCTGTTCGTCCGTGTCAGAATAACCGTCTGCTCCATCCCGACTTCATTATACGACTCTTCCAGCACTTCAAGAAACTCCTCGCCTTTCATCCGCTCGATATCCGTATAGCCTTTTGTCGTAAAAGTCGGTATCAGTTGAATCTGCCCTTCCTGAAGTTGCTGACGGATATCCGTTGCATTCTTCAGAATACCCGAATCCAATGCTTGTCTCGCCACTTGCGTCAGCATATGTTCCGTCACGTTCAGCATATAGCCGGCCAGAACGTTCTCCTGCAGAGCAGGGGAGTCTGTCTGTCCGACAGGAGGCAACTGGGCCGTATCGCCCAGCAGCAACAGGCTGCATCCTTGACCGCTGTATACGAATTTGATCAGATCCTGCAGCAGATTGCCGCTTCCGAACGGGTTGTCAAATTGCCGCATGTTGTTGATCATCGAGGCTTCGTCCACGATGAAAAGGGCCCGTCTGTGCAGGTTGTCCGTCAGCGAGAATTTGCTCTCGCCCAGCTTGTTCTGTCGGTAAATCTTCTTGTGAATTGTATAAGCCGGACGGCCGGAATAGCCGGCAATCACTTTGGCTGCTCTGCCTGTTGGAGCCAGCAGCACACATGGTTGTCTCAGTTTTTCCAGCGCCCTGACCAATGCCGACACTACTGACGTTTTGCCCGTTCCTGCGTAACCTTTCAGCACAAACGCTTTACGCGGATCTGGGCTCACCAGAAATGCCGACAGTTTGCCGAGCAATGCTTCCTGCCCTTCATTCGGTTCAAATGGTAGTTCCTGGTGGATATATGTGCTCAAGAATGTGTCCAGCATCTCTGTTTATGTAGTCTCTTTTGTGCAGTTTTCTCTGCAGATTTCAGCCTTTTTTGCGTTTAATTCTCGCCTGATAAAACGAAAAAAAGCAAAAAAACGCTCGTTTTCTTGCGTATTTCAAATATTTGTGCTACCTTTGCACCCGCTTTTGAAAAACAAAGCGCAAATATAGGGAAGTCCTGCACGCCATTGGGCGAATTGTTAGGCCTTCCGCAAATATAGGGAAGTCCTGCACGACCAGCTCCCTCTGAATTCCCCCAGGTCTTGACCGAAGCAAGGGTAGGAGGTTGTAGCGGTGCGATATAGT